>CANGFL010000241.1 GCA_947453015.1 Oxalobacteraceae bacterium
ATCGACAGAACAATTAACGATCGGCCAATATAAAAGTAGCGACGTGCAAGCAGCCACCCGGCGAGGCCTATGAGTACGAATACTGTTGGAGGTAACAGTAACGCGGCGAATGCGTTGGTGATTAACCAGTAGGTAGACATGATGTAAGGCAGAGGATTTTTTCAGCTGCGAAAATTCATTCGGCTTTAAGTGCTGAAATCAGCAGGCTTCTTTAGGGTAGCCAACATGGCCTGTACAAGTTCGTTTGGCAAGCTGCACAAATGTTGGCCCGATCGGATGTCTGCTTCCAGCAAAGCCATAAAAGCACCAATAGCCGGATCCTCATGCGGCGTCTCATCGGCGCGGCTGATAATAACTTGTGATCCATGTAAATCAAACGCAACTTTGTCACCATAGCCCACCGCCAAAGCTTGGCGTATGGTTTTAGGCAAAGTGATCTGACCTTTTGAGGTGATGGTGGCTACTTCACGTATGGCTGCCATGGCTTTTCTCCTGAATATGAACTCAATGTAAGGAAATATCCTTATATCGTCGAGCGTCTGGACGAAATTCAGTTAAATTTTGGGGCATTTACTCACTGCTTGGCAGCTGTCGGTGTCATACGTTCACGCTGAACCAAAATCCAGGGCTTAACCACCACGACCCATAACAGCGCATCATTTTTTGCCCAATCGGTGGCTTGATCGTCGCTGGTCTTATGCAACAAACCGGCATCCATCCAGCGCTGTACGCTCTGTTTGTCATCCGCAGCAATACGCGCACCGACATCAATCAAATCAAGTTCGGGCGCTATGCTAATCACGGTGCCGCTAGCGAAAAATCGTTCGAGTTCGCTCCAGCGCATTTGTGCGGTTTGTTCGTTGAGTTCGCTTCGCAGCGAAGCAAGAATTTTTTCGTGAGTCATGGGCGGCTCAGAGTTCAGGCTGAAGTTTAATAATGCGGTGGTTTTTCATGCGGCAGCATGGCATCTGACTCACGTGCCTGCAAATCGCCTAAGCGTTTAGCGAGTGCTTTGCAAAGATTATCTAGCTCATCAATCTGTTTTTGCTGTTGATAGACTGTTTTATTGAGCACCTCGAGCAAATACTCTTGATGAGCGATCTTGCTTTCGAGAGCAATCATTTGTTCATCTATGTTCATGGTGTTTTCAGTAAAGTTTTTACGAAGGCGCGCCGACTTTGCGGCATGCATCGGAACAATAGCGCACTTGCTCCCAATTTAATGCCCATTTTTTTCGCCAGGTAAACGGACGCTTGCAGGCTTCGCATTGTTTGACGGGCAAATTATGTGGATTACGAAACGACTTCACTGTGTGAGTATTCATACGTGAATGATCAAAAGGCGGCTAGCTTAAAAACTACCTACCGCATTGTTTTATGCCGCCTTCGGTTTTTGTAATAGCGCTTTTAAATTCGCGAGTCGGTCTTGCGGCGTCACGGCTTCTTCCTGATCGGGTAATGCATCACCTTCTTCGAGTCGCATCTCTTTAATGAACCGCGACGGCTCGCACACGATGTTTTCACGCACGCGCTTACGTTTTTTACACCAAGTCAGGGTTAAGCTGCGCTGCGCACGGGTAATACCCACATACATTAAGCGCCGCTCTTCTTCTATGCGCTGAGCGAATACTTCAGCAGGCGCATCGGGATCGCCTTTATGCGGCAAGATGCCCTCTTCTACGCCGACCATAAAGACGTGGCCAAACTCCAAGCCTTTTGCTGCATGCAAGGTGGACATACGAACAGCATCAGGATCTTGATCGCGGCCTTCAAGCATGCTCATCAGCGCGACCATCTGCGTTAATTCGAGCAGCGATTTTTCACCATCGGTACCTTCTCGACCGCCATTGCCTTTTTCTTTTAACCAGCCGATGAAATCAAGTACATTCTGCCATTTTTCCTGCGCCTGTCTATCATCAAAGGCACCATACAAATACGGCTCGTAATCGATGGCTTTCATCATATCGTCGAGTACGGCGGCGGCATTTTCTCCGGTGCCCGCCGCACCTACGCGCGCAGCACGAGATTCGAGTTGATTGATGAATTCGCAAAATTCGCGCAACGGAAATAACTGCCGCTCACTCAAGCGCGCTTCGATGCCGCCTTTGAACACGGCTTCAAATAATGAACATTGCCATTGCCCTGAAAATTCTCCCAAGGCTTCTAGCGTTGCCTGACCAATGCCGCGACGAGGTGTGGTGGCTGCACGTATAAATGCAGGGTCGTCATCGGCGTTTGCAATCAAGCGCAAATAACTCACGATGTCTTTGATTTCTGCGCGCTCAAAAAAACTCTGCCCGCCCGACATCACGTAAGGTATACGTTCACGTCGCAAGGCTTTTTCTATGCTGCGTGATTGATGGTTGCCGCGATACAGAATCGCGTAATCAGAAAATTTTGCACGCCGCTCAAATTTATGGGCCGATAACATCATGGCGACTTGATCGGCTTCGGCTTCATCGTCTTCCATCGCCATTACTTTGACGGGATCACCAGCGCCATGCTCAGACCACAAGGCTTTTTCAAATAACTTGGGATTATTTCCTATGACGGCATTCGCGGCTTGCAAGATGCGTGTACTAGAACGGTAATTTTGCTCAAGCTTAATGAGTTTTAAATCCGGAAAATCGGTTTGCAATGTGCGCAGGTTTTCCATACTCGCGCCACGCCACGCATAAATCGCCTGATCATCATCACCCACCGCAGTAAACATGGGTTTTTTACCCGGGCCGGTGACTAGTAGCTTCACCATTTCGTACTGGCAGGTGTTGGTGTCTTGGTATTCGTCGAGTAGCAGATAGCGCAGTTTGCGCTGCCAACGATCGCGCGCAGCTTCATCAGTGCGAAATAACTCTACCGGCAAACGTATCAAATCATCAAAATCGACGGCTTGATAACTAGTGAGTGTGGCGACGTAGTTACGATATAAGCGCGCAGCTTGTGCTTCGTTTTCATCTTTGGCGATATTTAACGCTTGCTCGGGTGTGAGTAAGGCGTTCTTCCATAATGAAATCGCTTGCTGCAATTTTCGTATGAGCGCTTTGTCGGTGGTGGCTGAAAGATCTTGGATAACGGAATAACAATCATCGCTATCCATAATCGAAAAGCGATCTTTTAATTTCAGGCTTGCCGCTTCGCGACGCAGAATGTGTACGCCGAGAGAGTGAAAGGTAGAGACGGTTAATTGTTTTGCGTGGCCGGGCTCATGCAATAGCTTGGCTACACGCTCACGCATTTCGAGGGCGGCTTTGTTGGTAAAGGTGAGTGCGGCGATGTTTTTAGGTTCGTAGCCGCACGATTGAATCAAATGCGCGATTTTCTGTGTAATGACGCGCGTTTTGCCTGAGCCTGCGCCGGCCAGCACCAAGCATGGACCATCGATGTAATTAACAGCGTCGCGCTGCGGCGTATTTAAGCCAGAGGGCATTCAGAAAACAGAAAAAGTAGAAATAATTACACTGGGTTTTGCACGCGCTAAGTGATCTTCGTGCTCGGCGTACTCGTTTCGTGCACTGCCTACATTGTAACGAATCCGCGCGATCGACTCTATGTCCATGGTAAAGTGATTTGCTGATTGATACTAATTGACTTATGAAATTTGTTCATCTGATTGAAATTAACGCCGCTGACAATCCCTTGATTGCTCCGTTAACGCGCGCTCAACTGTGGCGCGGATTAGTACTGCGCGCTGAGCGGCCCACTTTGTTTGTGCTGGCCTTAGATGCTTGCGATATAACGGGGCGTTCTGAAAACGGCATCTCA
>CANGFL010000242.1 GCA_947453015.1 Oxalobacteraceae bacterium
GCAAAAAGGCAAAAGCGGCATCCACTGCATTCGGGCTAACAAACGCCACGATGGCATAGTCTGTCAAACGACTCAGGCAGGCTTTAAGCTGAGTAGGGTCGGAAAGAGGCTGAATGTCCAACAGCGGGAAGACACAAACATCACGCCCTAGAGCTATCAGTCGCAAGGCGAGGGATTCCGCCTGCGACTGGGGACGGGTGACAACGATCAGGTTCTTATTCAACCTTGCAAGCAGCAAGAATGGCGCTGGCATCCTGCGCCTCAAGGGCGCGCGCAATTTCATGACCCAAGGCCTCGGGCGAGGCCGCATCACCGTTAACTTCAGCACGCGCAATGCGCTTGCCATCCGGCGTGGCGACCATGGCGCGCAAGCGCATGGCGTTGTGCTCAACGGTGGCGAACGCCGCCAACGGAATCTGGCAGCTTCCACCAAAGCTTTTCGAGAGCGTGCGTTCAGCACGAACAGCACGCTCGGTATCGATGTGGTTTAGCGGTGCGAGTAATTCGATTAAGTCTTTACGACCCGAAGGTATCTCAATCGCCATAGCGCCCTGACCGGGTGCGGGCAGACTGTGTTCAGGCTCGATGAAGGAACGGATGCGGTCCGCCATACCCAGACGCTTTAACCCCGCAGCGGCAAGAATGATGGCGGCGTACTCGCCACGATCTAACTTACTGAGACGAGTATCCAAATTGCCACGCAAGGGCTGTATGTTTAGCAAAGGAAAACGCGCGGCAATCAGTGCCTGACGGCGCAAGCTACTGGTGCCAACTATGGACCCGGCCGGCAAGTCTTCTAGGCTGCTGTAGGTATTCGAGACAAAGGCATCGCGCGGGTCTTCGCGCTCCAGAACTGCTGCCAGCTCAAAGCCCTCGGGCAACTCCATCGGTACATCTTTAAGCGAATGCACGGCCAAATCAGCTTCGCCATTTTGCATAGCGACTTCAAGTTCTTTGACGAACAAGCCCTTGCCACCGACTTTCGATAAGGTGCGGTCAAGAATTTGATCACCGCGCGTTGTCATTCCAAGAATCGTTACCGTACTGTGCGGATATAATTCAAGTAAGCGTGCCTGAACAGTTTCAGCTTGCCACATAGCGAGCCTGCTCTCACGTGAGGCAATCACCAATTTTCCGGAAAACGATGCGTTCAATGCGGCCTCTCTGGTTCGTGGCCGAAACGGTTAGCCGTCGACCCGGTTAGTAATTGGTAATGCTGAAAAATTCGGCGGATTTTATCATGCGCCCCTTGCGTCGCCTGGCCAAAAGCCGGAGCGACGATGACTCAAGCTGAAAGCATACCCCTGCCATGGCCACCACCAAGAAAACTCCGGCTCGTTCAACCAAGACTCTGGACAAAGACGCCCCCCTCAAAGAAGACATCCGATTACTAGGCCGACTGCTGGGGGATGTGATTCGGCATCAAGAAGGTGATGCGGTGTATCAGATCGTTGAAACGATACGGCAAACCGCTGTTCGCTTTCGGCGCGAATCCGACCCCGAGGCAGGTGCCGACCTCGATCGTTTATTAAAAAAACTAACGCGTGACCAGACCAATTCGGTGGTGCGTGCTTTTTCATATTTTTCGCACTTGGCTAACATCGCCGAAGACCAACATCACAACCGTCGACGTCGCTCCCACTTGTTGGCTGGCTCGGCGGCTCAGGCAGGCAGCATGGCGGCTACGCTATCTAAACTCGATGCGTCCGGTGTCTCAGGTAAAGCCGTGCAGGGATTTTTTACCGATGCGCTGATTTCTCCCGTGTTGACTGCGCATCCAACCGAAGTGCAGCGCAAGAGTATTTTAGATGCCGGTCGCGAGATTGCGCGTTTACTGGCGGCGCGTGATTTGCCATTGCCACCTGCAGAAAAAAATCGCAATACGCAGCTTTTACATGCTGAAATTGCCAAGCTATGGCAGACCCGCATGCTGCGTTATTCCAAGCTAACGGTCGACGATGAAATTGAAAATGCCCTCTCGTTTTACCGCATAACCTTCTTGCGTGAATTACCCGCATTAATGGAAGACATAGAAACTGAATTCGCCGAACAATATCCCCATACACGCAGTGTGTCGCTACCGCCTTTTGTGCAAATGGGTAGTTGGATCGGAGGTGATCGCGATGGCAATCCGAATGTAAATTCAGACACCATGATCCGCGCCATGTCGCGGCAATCGACCACGATTTTGGATTTTTATTTAGATGAAGTGCACGCGCTGGGCGCGGAGCTATCTATTTCGACCTTATTGGTATCGGTCAGCTCCGAACTTCAGCTGATGGCGGATAACTCGCCGGATCATTCGCCGCATCGTACTGACGAACCGTATCGGCGTGCACTGATCACCATCTACGCACGACTTGCTGCTACCGCGCGCAAACTCGGTGTGATTAATATTTTGCGTCAAGAAGTTGGCGCTATGGAGCCCTATCACGACATTACAGAATTTATCGCTGATCTGGATGTGATTGGTGATTCGCTACGTGCGAATCATGGTTTACCTCTCACGCGCCCTCGCTTAAATACTCTACGGCGGGCAGCCACGATTTTTGGCTTCCATCTAGCGACGCTCGATATGCGCCAGAGCTCAGATATTCATGAACGCGTCATCAGCGAATTATTTAAGAAGTCCGATGTTTGCCACGACTACGCCGCACTCACTGAAGAGCAAAAGCTCTCCCTATTGCAATCCGAACTAGCTCAGCCTCGTCTGCTGTACTCACCTTACGTCAACTATTCGGATGAGACTGTCAGTGAATTAGGTGTCATTTCTATGGCGCGCAAAATTCGTGAGCAATTTGGTTCGCGCGCTATTCGAAACTACATCATCTCGCATACCGAAACCGTTTCGGATCTATTGGAAGTTTTATTACTGCAAAAAGAAACGGGTTTGCTGAGAGTAGGCTCAGCAGAAACCAAAGCTGTTTCCGAATTGATGGTCATTCCTCTGTTTGAAACTATCCCCGATCTTCGCAATGCTGCCGACATCATGAATGGATGGCTCGCTATTCCTGCCGTGCGCGAACTGGTACGCCAACAGGGTGAGTTGCAAGAGGTCATGCTCGGCTATTCGGATTCCAATAAAGATGGTGGTTTTCTCACTTCAAACTGGGAGCTCTATAAAGCCGAAGTCGGGTTGGTTCACGTCTTTCAAAAACACAACGTGAAATTACGTTTATTTCATGGCCGCGGTGGCACGGTAGGACGCGGCGGCGGCCCCAGCCATGAAGCTATTCTCGCGCAACCAGCAGGTACGGTGAATGGTCAATTCCGACTGACAGAACAAGGCGAAATCATTGCATCAAAATTTTCCAACCCTGAAATTGGTCGACGCAATCTCGAACTGGTAGTGGCTGCGGTTATGGAAGCCAGCCTGACGCCACTAAAAGCTGAAGGCAAACATGCAAAACAATTAGCCAACTTTGAAAACACGATGGAAATTTTGTCCGATAACGCTTATAAGGCGTATCGCCATCTGGTCTATGAAACACCGGGCTTTACTGATTATTTTTTCTCAGCCACCCCAATTGCTGAGATCGCCGAACTTAACATCGGTTCGCGCCCTGCTTCGCGCAAATCAACTCGTCGCATCGAAGATCTGCGCGCTATTCCCTGGGGTTTTTCGTGGGGTCAATGTCGCTTGTTGCTCCCCGGTTGGTATGGATTCGGCAGTGCCGTGCAAAGCTGGCTCTCAGATGAAAGCACAGGACCCAAAACAAAAAAAATAACATTGCTACGTGCGATGTTTAAAGA
>CANGFL010000243.1 GCA_947453015.1 Oxalobacteraceae bacterium
ATGACTATATTTTCCAAGCCAAGACACTGATTCGTCCGTTAGAAACAAATAGCTACGGGTTTGGACTAGCTGCAGGCACTGTCCGTCATCCTGCAGTTAGCCCGGGACCTAATTTATTCGGCAATAGCTATATCTATGTACCGTATTCTGCTTCATTCGCTGATGATCAGTTAGTTATGCACATCAACGCAGGTTGGCTGAAGGAGCGTAGTACAGAAAAAAATCTGGCAACCTGGGGCGTGGGCGCCGAATGGAATCTTAACGAGCGAGTGACCTGGTTAATCGAAGCCTTCGGGGAAAGCAATCCCAACACGTATTGGCAAGCAGGAGGGAGATTCTCTCTGATTCCACAATTACTGCAGGTCGACACGACGCTGGGGCGCGCTGCTAGTGGCAATGGGGATAATCGCTGGATATCTTTTGGCGTGAGGTTCACGCCATCCAAATTATTCTGACCTGCGTAAATTAGTTCAGGCATATACGGACATTGGCGCCGAACATTTTGCACACCCAATAACTAGCTTGTTTATGACGCTAAGATAAAATCAAACGTACATTCGCGTGAATCTTATTTTTTCGACATCGGCAGTGTATAAAAGTTAGGTAATCATTTGATGATAAGAAAAACCATCTGCGCGCTGCTACTCATTAGCTTGACTGGAACGGCTTCTGCTGCTTGGGTCAAGCTATCTCAAAATGAAATTGGCGATAATTTCTATTACGATACTGCGACCATCAGCAAAACAGATACGCGCACGATCTGGATTTTGATTAATTTCGGTAAACCCGATAAAAGTCGGGCTCAAGAAATTCAGTCAGTCAAATACCTGATGCAGGCAAATTGCAGCGAAAAAAGCACTCGCGAGCTTATGTCCTATAGCTACAGCCGGTCGAATGGCGAAGGTAAACCCGTCATATCCAGTGATTCAGGGGGAAAGTGGCAAAGCCTACAGCGCAATTCGCCCGAGGAAGATTTCTACAATCTTCTATGCAAAAAATAACTCCCTCGTAGAGCTCATACTTCATATCGCTTCAGGTGTTTGGGCACCTCAGCTCGCTCACTGTATTTTCAAGCGAATTTGCATGCGCCATGGCTACTGTTTTCAGCAAACTATGGTACGGTCTGTAGATGCGACATGGCCTGCCTAAAAACGTCAGTAATACACAGTAGAGTGGGCTTGTTTTTAAAATGCTAACTAACGCTCTTTTCGTAATGACATCATGATTTGTAAACGTACTCACTGAAGGGCAGCGGATGTTTTCACTGAAAAATTCGAACAACCTCCTTCATAGCTCGGAAAAATTCGATACCTTGATAGGCGAAAGCTCTGAAATACACGGGCGATTAGTCCTCACGGGTAGCACACGCATCGACGGTAAAGTCTTTGGGAATATCGAAGCCCCGCCCGAAAAAAAAGTACAAATCTTTATCGGTCAAACAGGTGAAATTAGCGGCGACATCAGCGCCTATCAAGTGACGGTTGAAGGCAAAGTCGAAGGCAATGTGATGGCAACGGAAAGAGCGATCTTCCGCAAAACCGCTGTCATTCACGGTGATATTACTTACGGTGATTTACTAGTAGCGCATGGTGCAAAGCTAATGGGACTGATCATGCCCTTAAAAACCAGCGCACGTAGCGTGCTGGAGCCCTCTAATTTTATCGCTCGATAAAATCAACACTCAGTAAACACCCAATCGGTTTTTCAATTGCGCGAGATACGCCTGCCCGTCTTCAGTCTCTTCAGCCGGTGACCACGGCGCAGGCTCTTTTGAAAGCTCGAGATTAAACGGACCTGCCTTCACTTCTAGTAGTATGGAGTTCGGTTCGGTCGCAATAATCGTGTGCCACACTCCTACCTGAATTTCAACACCCACACCCGAGTCATTACTCGACTGATATTTTTCAGAATGAAAAGGAATAACTTCCTCAATCTCTCCTTGGTCGTTAAAGGTGACGAGTAGAAACCGACCTCGGATAGCAAACAGCGTCTCAACTTTAGGATCATTTCTGTGACGATGCGGACGAACGTAGCTGTCCATCTCAATCGCATTGAACAATCGCTGGCAAGGATCATCAGTTGTTACGTGAATTGTCCGACTCTGGCGCCTGCGCGGGGAATCGTGTGCCGCCAGGGTGATTGAATGTAAGTAGGTGTCAGAAAAGCGTGTGGTAGTCATAGCAGACCTGTGCTGATGTTTTACAGCACTAGTCTAAACCAAAAAAATAGCCCCGGATTCTCTGGAATCCAGGGCTATACGATGTGAACCTTCATCTCAGCGCTTTACCATTGACTTAACAAGAGGGCCAAGCACCAATCAGGTAGATCGCTTTCTGAAGATACTCGCCCATCCAATGGTCACTTTGCGAAGTCGCAAACATTGACTAAAACGCCGATTAAATCATTTAAAAACTAACGACTGCTGAACGCTCCATCTCACTAAAATTCAGCGTGTGCTCGAATAGCAAAAACGTGAACTGGTCCACGCGCTGCGTTGTAGGCTGGATTTTGTATATGTTGGTAGTCGCCTGTTAACCAAACATTTTTTATTACACCGACGCTGTAGAAAGTTTCCACTATCGTCTCAGGTTTGTAATTCAATGAACCATCGCCAATAAAAAAAGAAACGCCGCCGGCTTCAAGGTACTGACGGCGTTGACGCGATAAACCATTCATCATGAATGCCACGCCTACCGTGTCCTTTGCTCTTCCCCACGCTTCCCCTTTGACATAGGCACCTAGTGCAAGGGATTCATCGACTTCGGTAAACGCTTGAGTCTCTGTCCGACCATCTGATTTCATTACACGTAAAAACAGACCAAGGGTGTCGGTAATTTCTTGTTCCGTATTAACACCTAAGCCATATTTGATTTGCTCTTTCGTTCGTACATCGAGAATAGTCTCTTGACCAATGGCCGTTACTGCCGACCTTGCGTCATCAAAACGTGCCAACACACCACGATTTCTATAGGCGAGTACGCGCAACTTACCCGGGCGGTTATTGAGTAAGTAGCCTTTTTCAATTTCTACTTGATCACCGTAGTGACGGTTAAATCTAAAATCTAGCGCAAGTCCATTCGGTAATTTTGGCGGTGTCATTCGACCAAAGCGAAACACCCAATCTTCCTGATACCACTCGCCCGCAAAACCCCAACCGAAACCACGCGCATCTGCGGCATAGTCATACGCCGCGTACGTCCAACCGCCCCAGTTCATGAATTGTGTGCGTGCGTCTTTCGCATACGCATTATCATCAAACACATCTAAGGTGGAAAAATTACCGATGGTTAGCACAAATCGATTTTTATCTACCTGCCCAGCCATTTGATTGACATCTGATTCAATTTTTTCTGAGCCACCACCCTGATTCCAGGTCTGGCGCAAAAATAAACGTTGCAGATAGAGCTTAGGATCACTTCCACCCGCACGTGTAATCTCACCATTAGTAAAACCACCTAGCCCGACTAAATCTGATGAAAAAGGAATACCAGAAGCAATCTCAGGATTGATGTAAATCTCTGAACCTTCCCATAAGCGAGCACCCCAATGTGCTGTCGTCGAAAAGGTATACATGCGCTCTGACGTTGAAACCAGACTTTTGGAAGTCGGCGTCGTATCGCCAGAAAATGAAGGGTGCCATTGCCAGTTATACGTCGCCTGATAACGCGCCGAGGTCGTTTCAGTCACCTGATCTTCAGCGTGTGCAGCAGCACAAGGCATACAGACTAAGGTAAGCAACAGATACTGAA
>CANGFL010000244.1 GCA_947453015.1 Oxalobacteraceae bacterium
AAAACATTAAGTCAAAAATTTCATCCCGATCGTCACGGTGGTGATTTGCGTTCTACAAAAACATTCCAACTGATTACCGCCGCGTATGACGTGCTGTCTGATCCGCAGCGCCGTCGTCAGCATGATGAATGGATAGCACGGACAGAGCGACGTTTGGATAGAGAGGCAATGGCAGCTCTCGCGGCGCGTGAACAACGACCCTGGAACGGAAAAGAACGACGCGCTCGTTCGTGGCCATCGATCAAAGCATCAATGCCACCTGTAGCTACTGCAGCTATTTCTGGCAAATTAAAAATCCCAGCCAGAACCTTAGCGTTGTGGACCGCGATGGTGATTTCAACTCTCATGCTGCTAATGCTGTATCAGTATTAACGCTGTTCTCTGCTCTTGGGTTGTTGGTTAAATCATTTGATATCGTCGATAGACCATTCGCACCCATGGCGCCCCTCGCGCCAAAATCCTAGCCCCAAGCTAGCTCGGTTATAGTAGATATTCCACTGCGAGATGGCCGCGCGTCTGCTGGCCAAAAATCACTATAAGAAAGCGTTTGTGACTAGCCAGACCGAGGAGCGCATCATCACGGCCGCACTTTTGCGCATGGGTCTGATTGATGCCGATGAACAGCCCCACATAACTCACCTAACGGGTGGCGTGTCTTCATTGATTGTGCGGGTTGATACGCGCCGTGGCCCTTTATGCGTCAAACAGGCTTTACCTGAACTAAAAGTAGCAACGCACTGGAGCGCACCCTTAGAACGTAGCCATGCCGAACTAGCATGGATAGCGCACGTGTCGAAAGATTTGCCCGAGGCCGTGCCCACCATCTTAGGTTCCGATCCGTCTTCTTTTTGCTTTGCGATGAACTGGCTGCCACCAGAGAGTTATCCGGTGTGGAAGTTACAGTTACGTGATGGTGTGGCTGATAGTGTCTTTGCAGCTGAAGTCGGACGTCGACTAGCCGCCATTCATTCAGCTACGGCGGACAATGATGAACTATCTCAGAGCTTTGCCAATGATGAGAATTTTTTTCAACTACGACTCGATCCGTATTTTGGTGCTACGGCCAAAGTGCATGCAGATTGTGCTGCATCGTTACACGAGTTGATTTCCACAACAGCGAACAATAAGTGCGCATTAGTGCACGGCGATATCAGCCCTAAAAATTTATTGGTGGGGCCGACTGGCCCATTATTTTTAGACGCTGAGTGCGCTTGGTATGGTGAGCCAGCGTTTGATGCTGCTTTTTGTCTTTGTCATTTAATCGCTAAATGTCTTTGGCGGCCAAATTCTAGCGACGCATTTTTAGCTTGCTTTGATGCATTTGCAGCGGCCTATTTGCAAGGAGTTCGCTGGGAAAATGTAGAACACATTGAGGCGAGAATTGCTCGCTTGTTAGCAGCGATTATGTTGGCGCGAGTCGATGGTAAATCGCCGCTCGAATATCTGGATGAGAACGATAGTGAACGCCTGAGACATTTTTCTAAAGCCAGGGTCATCTCACCTCGTACGGAATTAAAAACTATTCGCGATGAATGGCAGCGTGAATTACAGCAGTGAGCAACATTTTATTAATGGAGTAGGACTGATTCGATTTTAGTTATTTTTCTTCGACTTTATTTTTTCCCGTATGCGCCGTCATGGTCTGCGTTTACCAAAAGCACACGAAGAAAATTACCATCTCGGTAGCCCACACCTCGGGCTGATTTACTCAGGCGGAATGAGTAAAGAGAATCAACCCCTTTGGGGGCGGGCACGCTATGAATTTTTTCCCAATGTAAGCCCTTATCTCTATAAAGCTCTTGCCAGGTTAACTTCAATATTTTTTTGAAGGTTGCTCGTACTCGTTCAGCTTCATCTGCTTCGAGCTCAACCCACGTTCGTTGAAACTCAGGGTTGTTAAGATCAATTTTTACGAGTTGTTCGTTTTGGGACATGTTGTTTGGTTGAGGGCAAATCGTCTAGATTGGATGCTTTGGCCGGGTTTGCTTTAGCCCAAGCAATAGCTTTTTTGAGAGCGCCCTTGGTTTTCTCTTCATGTAGCCAAGTTTCATTGTCGGGAATGATGGTGGCCGTGCGAATAATCCAAACCCCCTTGGCAGGGGATTCAATTAACACCTGACGGCCAGCAAATTCTTTGCCTAGAGATATTTGCCCACTGGACCCTATGGATTTAACCATTTGATTATCTGATGTTGGCAGTCCCATTACATTCTCCTGTTGTTAAAACCTATTCATGCCGCATGATAGCATGAATAGGTTTTAACTAGAGCAGAGCGCAGAAGATTTTCACCTAGGCAGATGAACAATTTTTAAATTTTGTTTCGCTGGAAATGAAAGATGCGCGGATAAGTGTTTTTCGAAAAAAAACTGTAGCAAAAATAGGGCGAGTACTAATTTGTAAAATTCGAAAATCGGACACTTGGTAAATATCTGAACTCAAGGATGAGGTGCGACGATCTTCTGACAAAACTGCTATACCTTACTAGGCACATTGCAGTCCCTAGCCAGGTCGGTTTTCAAACACCGCTGACGAGTAGATTAAAATGATCCTTATAAATTAAAGCGACGACTTTTTGAAGAATTTTTTTGCCTACGTTAGGCGTACGATGAATCGTTCATCAGGTAAGCGTTTCGACGTTAAAACTAAACTATGAACACACACATACAAACAATTCACGCGCGTCGTATTTGGGATTCACGTGGCCGTCCTACGGTTGAAGTTGAGGTAACGCTGCAAGACGGGACTGTGGGCCGTGGCATCGCTCCAGCAGGTGCATCGACAGGTAGCCATGAAGCGGTTGAGTTGCGTGACGGCGGTAGTGCGCAGGCAGGCTATGGCGTGAGTCGGGCGGTAGCGAACGTAAAAAATGAAATCGCTCCCGTGTTAGTCGGGCAAGATGCGGTGCATCAGGAGACCATCGACGGCGTGTTAGTTGAGTTGGATGGCACTCCGAATAAATCTCGCTTGGGTGGTAATGCGTTGATCGCTACGTCGATGGCAGTGCTGCAAGCAGCAGCGAATGCGCACCACACACCTTTGTGGCGTTATCTGGCGGGTGAGCAAGCTGTGCAAATGCCGCTGCCGGAGATACAAATTTTTGGCGGTGGTGCGCATGCAGGCCGACGTATAGATATACAAGATTTGCTGGTGATGCCCGTAGGCGCGCACAGCACGGATGAAGCATTAGCGATGGTGGCGGATGTGTATCGGGCTGCGGGGGATTTGATGAGTGACGCCGGTCGGCGTGCCGGCGTAGCTGACGAAGGCGGTTGGTGGCCAGATTTTGCAAGCAATGAAGAAGCATTACAAATGCTAACAAAATCTATCGAGAAGGCTGGCTATGGTAATGGTGAAATCATGATTTCACTCGATATCGCTGCTTCGGAATTTGGAAGCGGTGGTGTGTATCGACCCGGCTTAGAAGGGCGTTCGTATAGCCGCGACGAATGGATAGAGGTATTGCTTCAGTGGTTAACTAAGTATCCGATTTTATCGATCGAAGATCCGCTAGCCGAAGATGACACCGACGGCATGATCGCTTTTACACAAGCCGCAGGAGCTAAAGTGCAAGTGATAGGTGATGATTACTTAGTGACGAATGCGGCACGGGTAACGAAAGCCTTTGAACAAAAAGCCTGCAATGCGGTATTGATTAAGCCTAATCAAGCCGGCACGATTACTGAAACGCTCGCTGCGTTGCAAGCGGCTAAAGCCTGTGGATTTTCTACGATTGTTTCTGCGCGTTC
>CANGFL010000245.1 GCA_947453015.1 Oxalobacteraceae bacterium
GGAAATTACAGTCAGTGATGTATTCAATTTCATCGTAGTCATAAAACACCACACGGCTCTGACGCGTGACACCGAAATTTTTATATAGCATGTCGCCCGGAAAAATATTAGCCGCCACTAAATCTTTGATCGCATTACCGTATTCGCGCACACCATGCTCTAGCTTTTCTTTATCGCCGGTTGCCTCTGCCTCGGTGAGCCAAATATTTAACGGCGTCATACGGCGCTCAATATATAGATGACGCACGATTACCTGATCACCATCTTCTTCTACCAACGAGGGCGCCACTGCTTTCAACTCGGCCAGCAACTCATCTGAAAAACGACTACGCGGAAACGCCACATTTGAATATTCCAAGGTGTCTGCCATACGACCAACGCGATCGTGATATTTCACCAGCAAATATTTTTCTTTGACTAGTTCACGTGTAGTTTCTTTGGGCGGAGGAAAACTATCCTTAATAGCCTTAAACACATACGGGAATGAGGGCAGCGAAAATACCACCATCACTAAGCCACGTATACCCGGCGCAATTTCGAAGTGATCAGACGAATGCTCAAGGTGATGTAAAAAATCGCGATAAAACGCTGCCTTGCCCTGCTTTTGTAACCCAAGGATCGTATAAATCTCACTGCGCGGTTTGTTGGGCAACATGCTGCGCACAAACTTCACATAGGCGGACGGCACTTCCATATCCACCATGAAATAAGCGCGCGTAAATGAGAATAAGGTCGTGATCAAACCCACATCGGCTAACACAGCATCGAGCAGTAATGCTCCTTTGCGCTTATGAAGAATCGGTATCACGAAAGGAAAGTCGCGACTACCGTTAATCATTTTGCCGACAATATAAGCGCCTTTATTGCGATAGAAAAGACTAGATAGCACTTGAATTTGATAATTCGGCTCGAGTGCCATGCCTGCCTGCACGCTAGTCAGGCGCTCTTCTACTTGTGCGAGATCACGCTCGAGATCGGCAAACTCACCAGTCAACTGAAAATTTGTCACCATGCGACGCAAGGCGTGGCGCATACCATCGGTCTGCGGGTAATACACTCGATAGGTGGGAGTGCCCTGAGCAGGCTCTATGTATTCGGTCGATACCGCAGGACGCACGAAAATGAAATCATTATTGAAATACGTGCGATGCAAAATCTTGCAGCACACCGAATTAAAAAATGTCTCCGCTAATTCTGGCTGTCTATGATCCATCAGCAAACCGATATAGTGCAGCTTCACTTCACGCCACACAGAATCGGTTAACTCTGCTTCTTCGTATTCATCTTCGAGAAGCTGCACACACTCATCGACGCGACTATCGTAAAACGCAATCCGCTCACGCGCTTGGGCTTGTGCTTCTTTCCATGTCATACGTTCGAAATGGTCGCGTGCTGCTTGGCTTGCCTGTCGAAACAAGCTGTAGTGCTTATCAAATCCATCCAAAATCACGCGCGCAATATCGAACGCGATTTGAGAAGACAATAACTTAGGAAAATGCTGCATGTATAAATGAATATATCTATTTAGAAATTTGGGTTGTGATGTCGCGTCTTATTGCGATTACATAGTCTCAGCAAACAATTCGCGACCAATCAGCATGCGACGAATTTCACTTGTGCCCGCACCAATTTCATATAACTTCGCATCGCGCCACAAACGTCCGACCGGATATTCATTGATATACCCATTGCCGCCCAAGGTCTGTATCGCTTCGCCCGCCATCCACGTTGCTTTTTCGGCAGAGTATAAAATCGCGCCCGCTGCATCTTTGCGCAAGGCTCTCACTTCATCGGGATTTTTAGCACGATCACAGGCTTGGCCCACCGCGTACACATAGGCTTTGCACGCCATCATGGTGGAATACATATCGGCTAGTTTGCCCTGCATGAGCTGAAACTCACCAATCGGCTGACCAAACTGTTTGCGCTCGTGTACATAAGGTATGACTGCATCCATACAGGCTTGCATAATGCCCAGTGGCCCACCGGATAAAACAGCGCGCTCGTAATCGAGGCCTGACATCAACACATTTACACCACGACCTAAACCACCAAGCACATTCTCGGCGGGTACTTCGCAATTTTGGAAAACCAACTCACCAGTGTGTGAGCCGCGCATGCCGAGCTTGTCGAGTTTTTGTGCGACAGAAAACCCAGGAAAATGTTTTTCGATTAAAAATGCGGTGATGCCACGCGGGCCGGCTTCAATATCATTTTTTGCGTAGACCACCAATACATCGGCATCGGGGCCATTGGTAATCCACATCTTGTTGCCATTCAAAATCCAGCGATCGCCTTTAAAATCGGCGCGTAGTTTCATACTCACCACATCCGATCCGGCGTTCGGCTCCGACATAGCCAGCGCACCGACATGCTCACCTGAAATCAGCTTAGGCAAATAGTGTTTTTTCTGTTCTTCTGTGCCATTGCGACGAATCTGATTCACACACAAATTCGAATGTGCACCATACGACAACCCCACAGATGCGGAAGCACGCGAAATTTCTTCCATCGCGACGATATGCGCTAGATAACCCAGCCCACTGCCGCCGAGCGATTCATCGACTGTGATACCCAGTAAACCGAGTTCACCCATCTTGCGCCACAAATCCATTGGGAATTGATCAGTACGATCAATCTCTGCAGCGCGCGGTGCGATTTCAGCTGCTGCAAAATCGCGAACCGCATCACGCAACGCAGCGATGTCATCGCCGTGATCAAAACGCAGGCCGGGCAAATCCATCATGACTTTCTCCATTACTTTCTGTGGTGTTCAGGCTGCGCGGCGTGCGCGCGGTGCGGGGGCAACGGGCTTGCGATCAGTAGAGGGTTCAGCCAACATGCGCCGACATTTTTCTTCATGAGCAGCGATTTCAGCCAGCGTCACTTCTATATCTTCACGCTGCTGCTCCAACGATTCACGATGCTGAGCCAATACGGCGAGAAAACGCTCAAGCTGAGCCGCCGAATCCTGCGGTGACTCATACATATCCACCAAATCTTTAATCTCTGAAAGCGTTAACCCAAGACGCTTGCCGCGTAAGGTGAGCTTTAAGCGTGTGCGATCACGCGGACCATAAATGCGGATACGCCCGCCGGTGCCCTCACGACTTGGACTAATTAAGCCCTGGTCTTCATAAAAACGGATTGCCCGCGGCGTAATGTCGAATTCGCGTGCCAGCTCGGTAATGGTGTAAGTGGCCATAGGGAATGAGGATAGAATGCCGTTTACGTAAACGTCAATTAAACCCCTATTGTAAGGGCGACGCCAAGCAATTGGAAAGCCGCCCAGCGCAATTCGCTTGCAAACTTACTAATTCATGAATCCTCAGGAATCCGAGCTTCACTATCCCTTTGCCGATACCCTGCCTGACACCGGCACCAGTATGCAAGTCGCCCCTGGTGTGCGCTGGCTGCGCATGCCGCTGCCCTTTGCCCTGAATCACATTAATCTATGGTTGCTAGAAGATCAACGTTTGAGCGCAGATGGCTCCACTGAACAGGGTTGGACCATTATCGATTGCGGCATTGCCACCGATGTGACGCGCGCGGCGTGGGAACAAATTTTTGCGAATGAACTGAAAGGCTTACCGGTTTTTCGAGTCATCGTCACGCATTGCCATCCCGACCATGTGGGTTTATCCGCCTGGCTATGCACGCGCTGGCAAGCGCCGATGATGATGACGGTGGGTGAATACGCGTTTGCGCGCATGATGTCCGCTGGATTGCCCGGCGCCGACGGCC
>CANGFL010000246.1 GCA_947453015.1 Oxalobacteraceae bacterium
CTTCATTCAACCCAAAGATGGCGACACAGTGACCTCAACCTTCACTGCTAAATTTTCAATCGATGGAAAAACACTCGCTAAGTCGAATACTGAAACACCCGGCACCGGGCATTTTCATTTGCTGATCAATGCCAATGACGTACCCGAGAATCACACCATACCGAGAAACGACCAATACAAACACTACGATAAAGGTCAGTCTGAGACCTTGGTATTTCTACCTCCGGGCAAATTCAAATTAACGCTGCAATTAGGCGATGGCGCTCATCGGTCCTTGGGCGAAAAATATCGTAAGACCATAGAAATTACTGTCGTACCCGACAAGGACTAGCTGACTACTATGAGAGCTGGCGAACAATGAATCTGATCGTCCAGGCTATCGTCGGCTATGTCGGCTTGCTCGGCATCGCCTGGCTGATCTGCAACGACAAATCTCACATACAGTGGCGCACCGTCATTTGTGGCGCACTACTGCAGTGGGTATTGGCACTCCTGATTCTTAAGCTTCCCGCTGCTCAAACGCTGTTCACTTCATTCAATCAGCTCATGCTCTCAATTGAGCAAGCAACCCGTGAAGGTACCTCACTCGTGTTTGGCTATCTGGGGGGTGCAACACCTCCTTTTGCCGTGAATGCTGGTAGCTCAACATTCATACTCGCGTTTCAGGCTTTGCCCATCGTGCTTGTTATGAGTGCCCTATCCGCCTTGCTGTTTTATTGGCGCGTGCTGCCTTGGCTGGTGTCGCATATGAGTACGCTGCTAGAACGCGTAATGGGTGTTGGCGGTGCCGTTAGCTTGTCGACCGCAGCGAATGTTTTTCTGGGGATGGTTGAAGCCCCGCTGGTGGTCAAACCCTACCTTGAAAAAGTCTCACGCGGCGAAATGTTCGTCATTCTCACCGCAGGTATGGCAGGCGTAGCAGGCAGCGTGATGGGGCTGTACGCCGCCATCCTCGGCCCTCTGGTACCGAATGCACTAGGCCACATACTGGCGGCCTCGTTTATCAGCGCTCCTGCGGCCATCATGTTCGCTAGCGTAATGATTCCGCATCAGGGCCATGGCACGGGCAGCGAGCAGATCGATATTGAAGCCGACTATAGCGCCATGTCAGCTGTCTACCGAGGCACTGCCGAAGGCCTGCAGCTACTTTTAAATATCATTGCCTGTCTAATTGTCGCGGTAGCGCTGCTAGCCATCATTAATCAATTGTTAGCCTGGATACCGCACGACGGTGCCGCTTGGTCATTGCAGCGCATTCTGGGGCTGTTGTTGATGCCTATTGCATGGCTAGCGGGTATTCCTTGGGCTGAGGCTGGCACTGCCGGTGCCCTGTTAGGCACCAAAACGATTTTGAATGAATTAGTCGCCTATATCGAACTATCCAGACTCCCCGCTGACAGTCTGTCTCCACGCAGCCGCCTGATCATGACCTACGCTTTATGCGGTTTTGCCAATATCGGCAGCCTGGGCATCATGATCGGCGGGCTAACCACCATGATCCCCAGCCGTCGGCAAGACATACTCGAACTCGCACCCAAGACCCTACTCTCCGGGACACTGGCCACGCTCTCCTGCGGCGCAGTGGTGGGCTTCATCGACCTGCTCAGTCACTCCTGAAATATTGTCCTCGTGTAAAGACGCTCACTTTCCGTAAGCGAGTCGGCCAGAATTGACTCAGGTCAATCTTTTTCCGCAAAGCAAATGATAAAAGTACGCCATGCGTTGATCGGTGCTGCCATTTAAGCGCGCCGCATCACTCGCCCTATTGACTTTATTACGTGAGAAATGCTGATGAATACTGTTGCCGACCCCATTCCTGCCGTCGAACTCCATCAACTGGACGTGCCTGCCAAGATGCCTGTGTTCTGGTGCAGCCTGAACCACTTCCCAGAAGAATTACGACTTGCCAGAGAAGCGATTGATGATGTGCGCGCGGTCCATCCCGACAGTACTCCGTCGAATGTGCAAGCGGTCTACATGAGCCCATGGAAAAGCCATCTGATCAGCCCAAAATTCAATCCGCTGATTGATACCGTGGCAGCTATTTCTAAACGCGTGTCACGTGAATTTTTGCGTGCCGATCTGCCGGCACTCAACATGGATTTAAAAGCGACTGACTGTTGGGGTGTGATTTATGAACATTCTGATCAGACGCTACTTCACCATCATTTCCCATCTGATCTGGTGGCCGTGGTTTACCTTGAAGCGAATGAAAATTGTGCGCCTATCGTGTTCGCTAATTCCATCATGGTGAAACCAGTGCCTGGCACGCTGGTGATTTTCCCCGGAATTTTGGAACATCATGTGCCTGAAAATTTCGACAAGCGAGTCATCGTCGCAATTAACTATCAAAAATTTCCAAGCTTCTGATCTAAGCGTCAACTACAAGCGTGAACTACAAGCTTCAAAAAGTGTATTGCCGGGGGTAAGTAAAAAACCCGCTAGGTCTTGCGACCTAGCGGGTTTTTCTTTATGCAGTTAAACGATTATTTAAGCTTCAATTATTTCTGAATCGTTTCTAAGAAACCGATGATGCGCTTGATGTCGTCATCCGAAATCGTTCCACCCCAGGTTGGCATGCCCATATCAGGACGTCCTTTAGTAATCGTGGTGTGGGCGACTTCTTGCCATTTGTCTGCATAGCGAATTTTCAGCTTACGCAAATCACGTTCTTGCTGCGGGCTTGCACCGTTTTGACCATGGCAATGTGAGCAGCGGCTATTAAACATCGATTTAGTTTCTTCGATGTTCGTGTCGCTAACTTTCACCATGTTCAGACGAAGATCAACCGCATCAGCGCGAGCGTGTGACAGTGTTGGCAGTGCTGACTTATTCGTAAATTTGATGACACCTGCAGGAGCATGACCACCCGCCACTTGCTGCGTAGTCGTCAACCATGAAGCTTTCGCATCCAGCATCACGGGAGCCGCTTGAGGGAAACCGTATTTCTGCTGAAGCTGTTTAATCTCTGGCTGCAACTCAGTCAGCGCTTGATCAATCTTTGCTTTTAATTCAGGTTTATTTTTAGATACCGCCACAGCGATCTGGCCATTTAAGCCCTGACCTGCTACCGGCGTAATCTTCCAACGGTTATTTTGGGTCGTCTTATTTTCAAACCCAGCACTTGGACCCCACAAAATTGCGAGCTCTACTTCGCCTGCAGCTAGTGCAGCAAAGATATCTTCCTGAGTGCGGTAATTACGTGGCTCGTAGCCCGTTTCTGACGATAACAATACATGCGGAGGTGATCCGTGCAATACGCCTACGCGTATGCCTTTTAAATCATCCAATGCACCTAATTTAAACGACGCTGGTCCGACAATCGCGTAACCAACATCTAAAAATGCGTGAGTTCTTTCTGCACCTCTGACCTTGTAGTCAGCGGTTGCTGGTAATGCAAAGTAAGCATCGCAGCTGTCCATCGTATTACGGACAGCGCGACGCTGGTTGTGTGTCAACCACCACACGTATTCAACGGAGGTGCCCAAGCGCTTACCCACCATTTCAGCGAGTTCGATATACAGACCCTTATCGGATCCTTCGGACTTACTGAACGGCATATTGTCAGGGTCTGAACAAACCTTTAATGGGTCTGCACAGGCCAATGACATCGACAACATACCGGCAACAATCAACGCAGTCTTCAACGCAGATCTGCAAGGCGTGATAAGCGACTTGGGCATTACATCAACTCCGTATTAGTTAAGAGCAAAAACAAACATCGTGCCGCCTTC
>CANGFL010000247.1 GCA_947453015.1 Oxalobacteraceae bacterium
CGAAGCTGCTGCTCAATCACTGCATTGTCCTGCACTGTTTTTATTAGGGCGCAAAGATATGATGACACCGCCGAAAGCCGCATCGACCTTAATAGCTGCCCTGCCTGAATCAAAACTAGTCATGGTCGAAGCTAGTGGCCATGCATTAATGGCTGAACAGCCTGATCAGGTACTAGATGCATTGTTTGAATTCGCTAAGGGATCGTTGAAATAATTTTTCAGCGGCGTAGCTAACTCACGCTCGACTACGTGTTCTATTTTGGATGACAGTGGTGACTGTGCGGAAGGCACAAACGCAAATAACTGATACACATCTGACACGGTTAATTTTTCCGGGTTAGCGAGCAATACCCAGCGATCTTGTTTGCGATGTTTGCGACTGAGTCGCCAACTGGTCGTGACTTCCGATTTCACGCGGCCTACCCAACCTACATCAAGCATCCGTTGTAACAAACTCTCTGATTCTTCAAAACCTAAACGCGTAAATTCGCGTAAACGCAAAGCATCAACAGCTGCCGATCCACTGCGCGCATCGACCATCACTTTTAATACATTCATCGCATCCAAAAATTCACTACCAGGCGAAGGCTTGTGCCACCAGCGCTCGTACTTCACCACCGGCAGCGCTGCGGCAATGACGGCACCGGCCAATGTAATGAGCCAAAAGAGATAAACCCAAATCAGAAAAATAGGCACAGCAGCTAATGCGCCGTACACCACCTTGTAACTTGAGCTAGGACCCTGCACGATAAAGAACGTAAACAGTCGCCGCGTAATTTCAAACGCGGTAGCAGCTACTAAGCCACCAATCGCTGCATCACGCCAATCAACCACACGATTAGGTACCGTCAAATACAACAATGAAAACGCTAAGGTAGATAAGCTTATCGATACCAGCACCAACAATAACGTGCGTAAAAATGGAGCTTCTCTTCCCAACAAACCCGTAATCGGTGAAAGCTCACTGGCAAAGGATAACGACGCGCCCAACAACAAGGGCCCCAAAGTCATGATGGCCCAGTAAATAATCATGCGCTGCAAAAAAGGCCGCGATGTATTCACACGCCAGATCTGATTTAGTGTGCGATCGACGGTACCAAACATCATAATCGCCGTCACAATTAAAAATACAGCGCCGAACACTGATAAACGACTCGCTTTCGCAGCAAACTGACTGAGGTAATCCAAAATAGTATTGGATATACCCTTAGGCATCAGAATTTGTACGAAGTAAGCATCGAGCGAATCACGGAAGGTCGTGAAAAGCGGGAAGGTCGTAAAAATAGCGAATGCAATGGTCAGTACCGGCACCAGCGCTAAGGCGGTGGTGAAGGTCAAGCTCGCCGCTACCTCAGGTAGGCGCTCTTCTTTTAGGCGGCGCAATGCAAAGCGCATTAAATCGCGCAATTGAACGCGTGACCAGTCGCCCGAGGGATGCGTAGGATAAGGACTCATGCCATAACCACAATGATAAAGCGCCCTATAATAACAACCATGACGACTTCACTGCTACCTGTGCTGGTTTTGTACTACTCGCGCCACGGCTCGACACGCAAACTGGCCGAACTTATCGCGCAAGGAATTGAGAGCGTGCCCGGCTGCGAAGCCCGACTTCGCACCGTGCCCTCAGTGTCCGCCGTGACCCAAGAGATTGAACCTGCTGTACCACCTTCTGGCTCGCCCTATGTGGAACTCAGCGACTTAGAAGAGTGTGCTGGTCTCGCGATTGGATCACCGACACGCTTTGGCAATATGGCCGCGCCCATGAAGCACTTTCTCGACGGTACCAGTGCACAATGGCTATCGGGCGCACTCGCTGGCAAGCCTGCGAGCGTGTTTACCTCCACCGGAAGTTTGCATGGTGGTCAAGAGTCGACCTTACTTTCGATGATGATTCCGCTACTCCACCATGGCATGCTCATGGTGGGTCTACCCTATTCCGAGCCCTCACTGATGAATACCTCTAGTGGCGGTGCACCTTACGGCGCCACCCACTGGTCCGGCGCAAACGGCAAACACGATATGACAGAAGACACTCGTACCCTCGCTATCGCTTTAGGCAAACGACTGGCTAGCACTGCGCGCAAGCTGCACTCCGCATGATAGAACTCACACCTACGCAGCAACGACTGCATCTAGTTTCATCTATCAGTTTGGTGCTGTTGATTGTGTTGTGTATTTTGTGGGAACTAGTACTCGCCCCATTGCGCCCAGGCGGTTCGTGGATGGTAATTAAGGTTTTGCCTTTGTTTGCACCACTATCCGGCACACTGAAAAAAAATGTCTATACGCTGCAATGGGCGTCGATGTTTATTTTGCTGTATTTCACTGAAGGCGTCGTTCGCGCGTGGAGCGATCATGGCCTTTCACAGATATTAGCGGGCCTTGAGGTTGTTTTTTCAACGACCTTTTTTGTCTGCGCGATTTTCTTCTTACGTCCCTACAAACAAGCGGCAAAAAATTTAGCGAGTGAAGCGATTCGCAAAGCAGCCAATCCTGATGCCCTCTGATTTTCTTAAACAGTGCAGCGATATCGTCGGTCCTCAGCATGTACTGACGGGCACAGATATGGATGGATTTCTGACCGACTGGCGCAAGCGCGCTACGGGTCGCGCATTAGCGGTTATCAAACCTGCGCTAACGGAGGAAGTCGCCAAGATAGTAAAACTTTGCGTGGCGCATAAGGTGCCTATCGTTCCGCAAGGCGGTAATACCGGATTAGTTTTAGGTAGCGTGCCGGATCAAAGTGGCCAGGCCATCGTGCTCTCACTCACACGCATGAATCGTGTGCGTTCAGTTGATTTACTCAATGACACGCTAACCGTTGAAGCGGGTTGCCTGCTGCAACAAATTCAGACAGTGGCTCATGAACAGGGGCGATTATTTCCACTATCACTCGCATCAGAGGGTAGTTGCACTATCGGCGGCAATCTTTCGACGAATGCCGGTGGAACCGCCGTTCTGCGCTATGGCAGTATGCGCGATCTGACCTTAGGCCTAGAAGTTGTCACGCCTTCCGGAGATATTTGGGATGGTTTGCGCGGTCTGCGCAAAGATAATACTGGGTATGACTTGCGTAATTTGTTAATCGGTGCCGAAGGTACCTTGGGCATCATCACGGCTGCTGTACTTAAACTAGTCGCACAGCCTGCTGCAAAACTTACCGCTTTATTTGCGTTATCCAGTGTGAAGGATGCACTCGATCTGCTCGAATTAGCTCGCCAGCGTTGCGATGCCAGTTTGACTGGCTTTGAGCTCATGTCAGAATTTTGTTTGCAGCTGGTAGAAACCCATTTCCCTAATTTGTCATTACCGTTTGCTGAGCATCATCCGCAATACGTATTGATGGAAATCTCTGATAGCGAATCAGAATCGCATGCGATGGCTCAGCTAGAAGCCGTTGCAGCTACTGCTATTGAAAAAGGGTGGGCTGCTGATGTTGTAATTGCCAGTTCGCTTTCACAATCGCACAAGCTTTGGGCTATGCGCGAGCATATCTCGATGGCGCAAGCCGCTGAAGGCTTGAATATTAAACACGATATTTCATTGCCTGTATCGTGTATGGTGGATTTTCTGATGGAGACTGATGCTTTACTTCAGCGCGATTTTCCTGGATGCAGGATGGTCACCTTCGGTCATCTTGGCGATGGTAATTTGCATTACAACGTATCGGCCCCTGTTGGAGAAAAATACGAAA
>CANGFL010000248.1 GCA_947453015.1 Oxalobacteraceae bacterium
ATAATTTCAGCCATTTGTATTGCAGATCATTCGTATCTTGAAACTCATCAACCAGTATGTGCTTAAAGCGCGCCTGATAATGTTCACGCAGGGGCTGATTACGCGTGAGTAATTCGTAGCTTCGAAGCAGTAGCTCGGCAAAATCAACTACGCCTTCACGCTGACATTGATCATCGTAAGCTGCGTATAGCTCAGCAAATTTACGCTGATAATCATCACTGGCCTCGACTTCAGAGGCTCTGAGTCCTTGATCTTTCGCACTATTGATGAAGTACATCAAGTGCTTGGCCGGGTATTTTTCGTCGTCTACATTCAAACGCTTGAGCAGCCGCTTGATAGCCGACATCTGATCCTGAGAATCTAAAATCTGAAACGTCTGAGGCAGCGCGGCATCACGATAGTGAGCTCTCAGCAAACGGTTACACAAGCCATGAAAAGTACCTATCCACATACCTCGTGTATTGATAGGCAACATTGTCGACAGGCGCGCCTGCATTTCCTTGGCGGCTTTGTTGGTAAAGGTGACGGCTAGCACCCCCGCCGGAGAAACTTGCGATGTCTGGATTAACCAGGCTATGCGGGTGGTAAGTACTCTGGTTTTACCCGAGCCCGCACCGGCGAGTATTAGCGCCGGTTGGGCGGGTAGTGTGACGGCAGCGAGTTGTTCGGGATTGAGGTGGAGCAAAAGATTGTGCATTCTGCGATTATATGCCGATGCAGGCCGTCAATGCGCTAATCTCAGCTCCGATCATTCACCCATGTGTGAATTACATTTTTTCTTCCATGTGTGAGGATTGGATCACTTGATCACTCTCCTCGGACACATCGTTTAACAATGACTTGCGGTCATTCTCCTGCAGACTTGCCTCCGATTCGAGTGACGGCAAGACACTACGACTAAGTTCTGATAATTGTGACCTAAATCTCGCACCCAGTGACATCGGAATCGTTTTTTCATTCGCAGGCGACATTGTCGATTGTGCGCTAAGTGCTGAATCCGGATCATCCTGCTGCGACACCTCGTTAAAGTAATCAGATAGCTTTGGAGATACAGGTACTAATAAAGATTCTGGCGCCTGCTCAGACGCCAAGGATGGATACAAGCGCGCCGCACCCGCCGAGGCAGACGATGATGAGCTCGACTGCTTTGGCTGATAGGGTGAACTTGGAAATGAAGTGGAATCCTCAGTATCTTCTGACTTTAAGCTGGAATAAACCACCTTAACTGTCTTGGGTATACCCAGCGACTGCTTTGATGTGCTCTGATGCAAAACCACTTTTGCAGGGGTCACCGCGCCGCCCGCAGTACCATCCGCGGTATCAGCCTTCATCACCCTCGTACTGCGCCGATTTGATTTCATAACAATGTCACAGAGCCTATCTAACTCTTTTGCCCACGGCTCAGTTGAAAACTGTATGCGTTCATCCGAAGGCATTGGTTGGGAAATAGCCAGCCAGCGCTTAGCAAAAAACTGTATGTCAGGATCGTCGGCATGCTGACGAACAAAACTTGCAAATGATTTTGACGATACAGAGTCTTGATCTAAGAACCCCTTGACCATCACTTTTATCGCAAACAAACCCATTTCGGGTTGCACATCGTATTTTTTTAAATTGCCTCTTATGGCCGTATATATTTCATCGGCTTTTTCTCTAGAAATTGCAACGAACTGTCTTAAACGTTGATTTTGAATTTTAGTGACTTGCCTACCCTGCAGACGATGCGGGGAGGTCTTTTTTCTAACTTCGTCTAGGTAGTAAGCATTTGCCAAAATATGCAGAGACTTTTTGATATCACCTACCTTAAAGTCTGTTTGGTCGTCTATCGTAGAAGCCACGTTTTTCTTGAGCTCTTGTGCTGCCTGCAAGACTCTACTATCTGTATTTTGTAAAACATGGCTTTCAAGCACAATTGAAGATAAAAAATTGACCATTTCTTTTCTTCCTGCTTCTATATTCTTTGCTTCGACAGGATGTAAATGATCTGTTTGTCCAATTTTTTTCTTGTGTCGCTTAGGAAAGAAAATATAAGGACGTGTATGTTTATCAAAATCACCCCGTATCAAGGTCTTATCTGGAAGATTTTTAATTGATTCATAGATAATCGCTGCATTTTTTAAACACTTGCTCGGAGTCAGCCTGACAAAAGCTGCTCCATCGTGAGGGAAATAGTTAGCCGTAGGCGTTAATACGCGAGGCGAATTTATTGCGGTAGCGGTAGTCATGATTATTCCTTCTATCTATAAAAAATTAAGCTCTTAGTAATTCACTATTCGTCGTATGTGATAAATCAACTTTTTCAGCATCAAGTTCAGGTTCATTAATCAACTCTGAAAACCGTGCTGCGAAACGTAGGTATTCCGTGATTTCTTCCTGCAGCGTTTCTAACGTCATCGAATCGGATATAAGTTCTCCAATCAAAATCACATCATCTTCGGGTGAGCTCAGCGCCAGCTTTACGTTAGCCACACCCTGCAGTAATAAATTCATATTCAAAAGCCTAGCGAATATTTTTTCGCGTTGACTCTCGTCAGGTTTACCTATGGCGCAATACAACAGCACTCGCGCAGGAGTTTCTTGCCAGCTGATTTGTAGTAATAGCCCGGAATCAAAAATAATTTGCCATTCATCTAAATCTTCTTCGATGATGGTTGAAATCTCAGGAAGACTCGGGCCTAACTGACGAATCAGATGCTGCAAGTCAGATAATTGATTGGCCAATTCAGGCTCCTTCATACTCAACAATTTAAAGCGCACGCAACACGAATAAATTGATCAGTGATCGCAAGCGGAGATGCCGTTGAGTAGCAAGATGGCGAAACAAGTTCCTTTTTTCGTTTAAATCAATACGAAAAAATAAAACTCAAGATAGAGAGTAAGGAAGAGTAATTGACGATTAAGAAATCGTCATCAATCAGGAAGGGATTTTGATGGTGTGCTATTTGATAATCAAACCTAGTGGCCGATTATCGAAACATTTGAGAAAAATATGTGGCTGCTAAATGAGGATCATCTGCTGAATAAATACTACTAATCGCTGCCACCATGTGAGAGCCGTGATCGATCAATACGCGACTATTTTCTGGTGTCATACCACCAATGACGCAGATTGGAAGATTTAACTCATTCAACGCTAGGGTAATAATGTTTGGGGCTGTGGTCACTGCATATTTCTTTACGCGCGAAGGATAAAACCCACCAAAAGCGACATAGCTAGCCCCTGAGGCTTGCGCATCGCGTGCTAACTGCAGATCGCCATAACACGATGCGCCCACTATTTTTGATGATCCGAGTCGTGCTCGCATGCTCGCCACTGATGCATCGGTACCGCCCACATGTATGCCATCAGCATCGATGGTTTCACATAACTCAAGATGATCATTAATAATGAGTGGCACATCGAGTCGGCGACATAGTTTTAATAACGCTGCCGCTTGCTCATGACGCAAAGGTTCGCTGGCTGTCTTGTGACGATACTGAAGCAAGCTTGCACCACCGCGTATCGCCTGCTCGCTAACTGTGATTAATCGTTCTGTGTCGTCCCAATCGGGAGTGACCAGATAAAGTCCTTTCATAACATCTCCTTCAAGCGATGCGGTATTTGTTGGCCTGGCGCGATGGCGTATGCATGGGCGAGACTGTGCTGAGTGTAATTTTGCGCAGCATCTAAA
>CANGFL010000249.1 GCA_947453015.1 Oxalobacteraceae bacterium
CAGGGCGGGGCGCTGAATATTGGTGATACGCGCGAGCTAGGTATGCTGATCTATACCCAGTATCTGTATGCGTTTGAAATTGCAGCGCTGATTTTGTTGGCGGCGATTGTGGCGGCTGTTGCATTAACCCTGCGTCGCCGTAAAGACATTAAGTATTTTGATCCGGGTGCGGCCGTCAAGACGCGCAAAGAGGACAGGGTGCGTATTGTTAGCATGCCTTCTGAACGCAATCGTGCAGCGGAGACATCCGCCACAGAAAAATCCTGAGGCCCATCATGGAGATAACACTTGCACATTATTTGACCTTAGGCGCGATTCTGTTTGCGATTTCGGTGATGGGTATTTTCTTAAACCGCAAAAACGTCATCATCATAATGATGTCGATTGAATTGATGCTGTTGGCGGTCAACATGAATTTCGTGGCTTTTTCTCATTACCTCGGTGACGCAGCGGGCCAGATATTTGTGTTTTTTATTTTGACAGTCGCCGCCGCAGAGTCGGCGATTGGATTGGCGATTCTCGTCGTACTGTTCCGAAACCTGAATACGGTCAATGTAGAAGAACTCGACCGTCTCAAGGGCTAATTCACTCACAAGGAAAAGAATTTTCATGGCGGGGCAACTCAACCCACATCTGATGTTGTTAGTGCCACTGGCACCACTAGCGGGCTCGTTAATAGCCGGCTTGTTTGGTACGCGTTTTTTTGGCAACCTCATCGGACGCACGGCGTCGCACAGCGTCACCATCATGGGTGTGCTGATTGCGTTTCTGATTTCCTTGCACGCACTCGCCGAGGTTATCGGAGGAGCGACCTACAGCGGTACGCTGTATACGTGGATGACTGTCGCTGGTGTGAAACTAGAAATTGGTTTTTTAATCGATAGCCTGACGGCGATGATGATGTGCGTCGTGACTTTCGTCTCGCTGATGGTGCACATCTATACCATCGGCTATATGCAGGATGATGAAGGTTATAACCGTTTCTTTGCTTATATTTCCTTGTTTACGTTTGCCATGCTCATGCTGGTGATGAGTAATAACTTCCTGCAGTTGTTTTTTGGCTGGGAAGCGGTAGGCTTAGTTTCGTATCTCTTGATTGGTTTTTGGTTTAAACGACCCACTGCCATTTACGCCAACATGAAAGCCTTTTTGGTTAACCGTGTCGGCGACTTCGGCTTCATTCTGGGTATAGGTTTGTTGTTGGCGTATGCCGGCTCGATGAACTACGCTGAAGTGTTTGCTAAACGTGAAGAACTGGCTGCATTAACCTTGCCAGGATCCGATTGGATGCTGATCACCGTAGCGTGCATCTGCTTGTTTATTGGTGCGATGGGTAAATCAGCGCAGTTTCCACTGCATGTCTGGTTGCCAGATTCAATGGAAGGCCCAACACCGATCTCAGCGCTGATTCATGCGGCGACGATGGTGACTGCAGGGATATTCATGGTGGCTCGTATGTCGCCACTGTTTGAGCTTTCTGATACCGCCTTATCGTTTGTATTAGTGATCGGTTCCATTACAGCTTTATTCATGGGCTTTTTGGGCATCATTCAAAATGATATTAAGCGCGTGGTTGCTTATTCAACCTTATCGCAATTGGGCTATATGACAGTGGCCTTAGGTGCCTCGGCCTATTCGGTAGCGGTATTCCATTTAATGACACATGCTTTCTTTAAAGCGCTGCTGTTTTTAGGGGCGGGTTCAGTCATCATTGGTATGCATCACGATCAAGATATCCGTCGCATGGGTGGCTTGTGGAAGTACATGCCGATTACTTGGTTTACGAGTTTGCTTGGTTCACTCGCGCTCATCGGCACTCCGTTTTTCTCAGGCTTCTATTCCAAAGACAGCATCATCGAGGCGGTACAAGCTTCGCATATTGCCGGCAGTAGCTTCGCTCAGTTCGCTGTGTTGGCGGGCGTGTTTGTTACGGCTTTCTATTCTTTCCGTATGTACTTTTTAGTGTTTCATGGTCAAGAGCGTTTTGGTCATCAAGCCGCGCACGATTCGCATGATGCGCATGACGATCACCACGATGAGCATCACGGTTTAGCACCGGGTGAAAAACCACACGAGACTCCGTGGGTGGTGACATTGCCGCTGGTGTTGCTAGCGATTCCTTCGGTTGTGATCGGCTATATAACTATCGATACGATGCTGTTTGGTGATTTCTTCAAAGGTGTGATCTTTGTGGCTGATAAGCATGAAGCCATGGCAGAACTCACTCATGAATTCCACAGCGCGACAGCGATGGCTATTCATGCCTTAACCAGTGTGCCGTTTGCGTTAGCGCTGAGCGGCGTGGTCGCTTCTTGGTACTGCTACATGATCAATCCCAAAGTACCTGCTTGGTTTTACCAAAAATTCAGCGCGATCTACACGCTGCTGGATAACAAGTACTACATGGACAAAATCAATGAAGTGGTCTTTGCCGCAGGCGCGCGTAAGCTGGGTTCCGGTTTTTCATCGATAGGCGACAAAACATTGATTGATGGCTGGATCGTGAACGGTAGCGCGCGATTGGTAGGATGGTTCTCCACCGTGACGCGCACCTTCCAGACTGGCTATATTTATCACTATGCATTCACCATGATCGTCGCAGTAGCCTTGTATATGGGTTATCTGCTGATGAGTTCCTGATCGAATCCAACAGAACAGTAGCCCGCGAAAATATAACCATGCAGTCAACTATTCCTTATCTGAGCCTTGCGATCTGGGTACCGATCGTGTTTGGTATCGTGGTGTTAGCCGTCGGCTCTGACAGCAAGGCAAAGCTCGCACGTCATTTGTCGTTGCTCGGTTCCTTAGTCAGCTTTTTATTCACGCTGCCGCTCGTCGACCAATTCGATTCGGCAGAACATGGCATGCAGTTCGTTGAAAAGTCTGCGTGGATAGAGCGCTTTAATGTGTTTTACCATTTGGGTATCGATGGCCTGTCGCTGTGGTTCATACCCTTAACTGCCTTTATCACTTTTATTGTTGTGATCGCCGGTTGGCAAGTGATTGAGAAGCGCGTTTCTCAATACATGGGCGCTTTTTTAATTCTGTCCGGCGTCATGATTGGCGTGTTCTGCGCGCTGGATGCGTTGTTGTTCTACGTGTTTTTTGAAGCAACGCTGATTCCGATGTTTATCATCATTGGTGTATGGGGTGGTCCGCGTCGTGTTTACGCCGCGCTTAAATTTTTCTTGTACACCTTGCTCGGTTCGCTGTTGATGCTGGTGGCTCTGTTGTACTTGTATGCGCAATCAAGCGGTAGCTTTGATATTCAAACATGGCATAAGCTGCCTTTGACGCTGTATGGACAGATACTTGTTTTCTTAGCTTTCTTGATGGCCTTTGCGGTCAAGGTGCCGATGTGGCCAGTGCACACCTGGTTGCCCGATGCTCACGTTGAAGCACCTACGGGCGGCTCAGTGGTACTAGCGGCGATTATGTTGAAGTTGGGGGGGTATGGTTTCTTGCGGTTTTCACTCCCGATTGCACCCGATGCTAGTCACTATCTATCTGGGATGATGATTGCTTTGTCCTTAGTGGCTGTGATTTACATTGGTTTGGTCGCGCTGGTGCAAGCTGACATGAAAAAACTGGTGGCATATTCATCGATTGCCCACATGGGTTTTGTCACCTTAGGTTTCTTTTTGTTTGGTGAGATGGCGGTGCAA
>CANGFL010000250.1 GCA_947453015.1 Oxalobacteraceae bacterium
TAGCCACTTCGGCATGCAAGGCATCGACCAATGGTCCTGAAATACTAATCGCAAAATCCCAACGCGGTGCAGGTAGTGGCACGTGATGATGATCGTCTGACACCAAATCATTATTGATATTTAACCCACCAAGAAAAGCTATGCGTCTATCGATGACGACGATTTTTCTATGCAGTCGCGCTAGTCCACGCCTAAACCACGGATTGAAACAGGCGAAGCGAATACCGGCAGCGCCAAGATCATTGCCCAACTCTTGCGTGGCCATTTCACCGGTGCCCAGCCAGTCGACCAATACATGCACATTCACACCGCGGGCAGCGGCACGCATCAGCGCTGCTTTGACATGATGACCGGTGACATCGAGCGCGAAGATGTAGGTCTCAAGATAAATTTCACTATGCGCACTATCTATCGCCAGCACCAGCGCCGGAAAAAATTCTTCTCCGCGATGCAGAAGTGATAGACGATTATTGTGACTGTAGCTAGTTGCTCGCATGTGAATTTTCGGCTACATCGTCGGCAGACAGTTCAATAGCATCTGCCGAATTTAGCAGCCGTAAGTCAGCGATGATAGGCGCATGATCTGATAATCTGGCCCAACTAGCACCATGTAAAACTTTGGCAGCTTCAACGCTAAAACCACGCATATAAATTCGGTCTAATTGCAGTACCGGCATCGCTGCTGGAAAGGTTCTCGCAGGTGTCTTACGCGGACCGCGGCCAGACAAACGCCGCAAATACGCACCAAAGCTACGTGCTGTGATTTGATGATCAAACACTTCGGTCACGTTTAAACGTTTACGCAAGCTATCACTCAGAGCATTGGTCCAATCGTTGAAGTCACCCGCAATCAACAAAGGGGCTTCAGCCGGCGCCGTACTAATCACGGCATCAATCAATGCTTGCATCTGACGCAAGCGGCTACCTGCAAATAATCCCAGATGCACAACATAACAATGCACCTTTGTATTTTCAATTTGCAGTACGCAATGCAAAATACCGCGCGACTCGAATGCGTGATCGGACACATCATGATTACGCGCGGAAGTAATTGGAAAACTCGATAACAAAGCATTACCGTGATGGCCATGGTCATACACCGCATTCATGCCATACGCACTGTGCTGATGATCATCGGCTAAAAATTCATGCTGGCCTTGATGCGGCCAATTCGCTGAATGACGCAAAGCTAGCAGATCATGGCGACCCTGCACTTCCTGTAAAAAAACCAGATCAGCCGACAAGCCTGTAAGCGCTTGTTTGATTGCGTGAATACGCGGCCGCGCGCCTAAGGTACTCACACCTTTGTGAATATTGTAAGTAACGATGCGAAGCTTCATGTCTGTGTGGCGGGACCTGTGTTCAGATACTGCGGTAATTGAAGAATCGCTTCCGCATTGGAGGGAGAAAAACAGCGGTCTGCTGCTGCCCGCCAAGGTAGCCATTGATGGTTCAAATGCTCGCGCTCAGCCAGCGTGATCGCCATGTTACTCGGCACTTGCAAACCAAATACATGCTCAGTGTTATGCGTAACGCCTGGCGCATAACGATGTCGCCAGACGGGATAGATCTCGTAAATATTGGAAAGGTTCCAGTCGATTAGCGCCGACTCAGGTATGGCCGGACTACCGATCTGCAGACCGGTTTCTTCAAAGACTTCGCGAATCGCGGTCTCGCGCAAGGGTTCATCAATGGCGTCTTTAGAACCCGTCACCGATTGCCAAAAGCCTGGCTTATCGGCCCGCTCTAGCAGCAAGACTTGAAGGTCGGCCGAAAAAATAACAACCAATACGGATTCGGGAATTTTATGGTCAGGCATTTCAGTGTGCGCGCAAAAGTGACACAGCAATTATGCCCTGCTTAGCACGCGCAGTCCTACAGACCGACAAGCGCGGCACCCAAACCGGTTGGGTGCCCGCCAACATTAGCTCTTGACCGCTGGCTCCACGCTGCGCAGACGAATATGCAATTCGCGTAACTGCTTTTCGTCGACTTCACTCGGTGCTTGCGTTAACAAGCATTGAGCACGTTGCGTCTTGGGGAAAGCAATCACATCACGAATCGATTCCGCACCAGTCATCATGGTGACAATACGATCCAAACCAAAGGCCAGACCACCGTGCGGTGGCGCGCCATATTGCAAAGCATCGAGCAAAAAGCCGAACTTTACTTGTGCTTCTTCTTCACCGATATTAAGCGCGGTAAATACCTTGCTTTGAACATCGGCACGATGAATACGCACTGAGCCACCACCTAACTCCCAGCCGTTCAACACCATGTCGTAAGCTTGCGCAATCGCTTTACCCGGAGCGGTACTGATGAAATCTTCATGGCCTGCTTTCGGCGCAGTGAAGGGGTGATGCAGAGCATTCCAACGATTCGCGTCTTCATCAAACTCAAACATCGGGAAATCAACTACCCACAATGGACGCCAATCTTCATCGAACAAACCATTTTTACGACCAAATTCACTGTGACCAATTTTTACGCGCAACGCACCGATAGCATCGTTAACTACTTTAGCTTTATCAGCACCGAAGAAAATCAGATCGCCATTTTCAGCGCCGGTGCGCTCAAGAATTTGCGCAAGTGCAGCGTCGTGAATATTTTTAACAATCGGTGATTGCAGACCGTCACGACCTTTTGATTTGTCATTGACCTTAATGTAGGCAAGACCTTTGGCGCCGTAAATCGCCACGAATTGGGTATACGCATCGATCTCTGAACGTGGCATGCCGCCCTGCTCATTTGCACCGCCGGGTACGCGCAGTCCAACCACACGACCGCCTTCCATCGTTGCCGCACCTGAGAACACTTTGAACTCAACGTCTTTCATTACGTCAGTCAATTCAGTGAATTCAAGTTTTACGCGCATGTCGGGCTTATCTGAACCATACATGGCCATCGCCGTCGCAAAGTTCATAACAGGGAAAGGATTCGGCAATTCCACATTCAAGGTATTTTTAAATACCTTACGAATCATACCTTCGAAAAGATCACGGATTTCTTGTTCCGTCATGAACGATGTTTCGCAATCAATTTGGGTAAATTCAGGTTGACGATCCGCACGCAAATCTTCATCGCGGAAGCATTTGGTGATTTGATAGTAGCGATCAAAGTTGGCCACCATCAGCAACTGCTTAAATAGCTGCGGCGATTGTGGCAATGCAAAGAAGTGACCTGCATTCACTCGTGAGGGCACCAGATAATCGCGCGCACCTTCAGGTGTTGATTTAGTGAGCATCGGTGTTTCAATATCGATGAAGCCATTCTCATCTAAAAATTTACGTACTTCCATCGAGACTTTGTAGCGCAACATCAGGTTATGCTGCATCTGTGGTCGGCGCAAATCCAAAACACGATGGGTTAAACGCGTGGTCTCTGACAGATTGTCATCATCCAGCTGGAACGGTGGTGTCACCGAAGGATTCAACACTTCAAGCTCGTGACACAAGACTTCAATTTTTCCAGACGTCAGGCCGGTATTTTCTGTGCCCGCAGGGCGTGCACGCACCAAACCAGTAATGCGCAAACAAAATTCATTTCGAACAGACTCAGCGCTTTTAAACATCTCTGCGCGATCGGGATCACACACCACTTGCACCAAACCTTCGCGGTCGCGCAAATCGATAAAAATCACTCCACCGTGA
>CANGFL010000251.1 GCA_947453015.1 Oxalobacteraceae bacterium
TTAACTATCTGCGAAAAAAATTTACTCAAGAAGACAAGGACTGGAAAGCTAAATGGCTTGATGCTGATCTTGAAAAAATTCACAATCTTCGTTATGAAGATTGGTTACGCAGAGCAGAATTGTTTTATGGTAGCTTAAACCACGATCAGAAAATGTTTATTCAGCAATCGATTGTTCATTCATCCTGGGATCCGCGCATTAGCTGGGAACGACGCCAGCAGCGTCAGCAAAAAATCATCGCGGTACTTGAAAAAATCAGATTACAGCGTTTGAGTCAGTCTGATGCCGAAGTGGAGTTAACTCTCGTCATCGAGCAACTACTTAATCCAGAAGAACCTAAGCAAGCAGCTATGCAACGTAAGGTGCTTGATGAGGCTTGTATCAATTTAGCCGGCTTGCATCAACGAACAACGGCGAGTCAACGGCTCCATGCGAGTGAAAAATTCGGCGATTACGCCGCTGATTTTCGTTATCTCACACGTAGCCGTTAACGATGTTTGCGCGTTGAGTACTATAGATTAAGTTTTGTAGCGAAACCCATGATGCTTCAGCGGCAGTGAACGAATGCGTTTACCAGTAGCGCTGAATAAGGCATTCATCATCGCCGGTATCACACCGCCTATGGGTGGTTCGCCGACGCCACCCCAAAAGCCGCCGCTAGGTACTAGTACGCTAACGACTTGCGGTGCATGGCTAATACGCGCTAAGGGGTAATCACCAAAATTACTTTGTTTGACAGCCCCTTTTTCAATGGTGATGTCTTCAAACATTAACGCAGACAATCCCCAGATAACTCCACCTTCAATCTGTGCTTTAACGGCATCGGGATGAACGACATAGCCACTATCAATCGCGACCGCGACGCGCTTCACATCGATAACGTTGCCTTTGCTTACCGAGAGCTCAACCGCAGCTGCGGTGAAGCTGCCATACGAGTCCACCAGCGCAATACCACGATGTATCCCTTTGCGAGCCGGTTTGTCCCAGCCTATCGCTTTAGCCGCTGCATCTAATACGGCCTGATCTTTTTTTCCTTCCAGCAGAGGACGGCGGAACTGATACGGATCTTTACCGGCGGCATGTGCTAACTCATCAATAAAACATTCACGGTAAAAAGGATTGTTGGTGTGTGCAACCGCGCGCCAAAATCCAGGAGGGACGTGAAATTCTTTCAGCACGTATTCATTAGTAAAGTTTGGCACAGCATAGGGGTTGTCACGAAACACACGCGTATTGATTTGATCAATGCCATCTTTAACGAATTGTGGAAAGACATTGAGTGCAATTGATTGATCCGATTGTTTCACTTCCCAACCTAGCCAATTGCCGTCTTTATCCAATCCTCCGCGCAGCTTAACGAGTGATACCGGACGATAGCGCCCTTGTCGAATATCTTCTTCGCGTGACCATTGCAGTCGTATCGGTGTGCCAGGCACAGCCATCGCAATTTTCACTGCTTGTTTGGTGAAATCCTGATGCGGGCCACGACGTCCAAATGCGCCACCTGCATGCATTTTATGAATTTGAACTTTATCAAGCGGAAGGCCAGACACAGCTGATGCGGCCGCAATCGAGGCTTCACCGTTTTGTGTGCCTACCCAAACCTCGAGGCTTTCAGGGGTAAATAGCGCTGCGGCAGTTTGTGGTTCCATCGTTGCGTGATTCACAAAGCCCGTGTGATATTCCGCTTCGAGCACTGTGTGCGCATTCGCCAGCGCTTGGGTAGCATCGCCATCTTTGCGGGCAACGGGCGCGTTAGTAGTTGCAATACCTTCGCGTAGACTTTGCATAATGCTGGCACTAGACACATCGCCCTTGCTGCCATTTTCCCAGTCGATTTTCAACGCTTTGACGGCTTGATTGGCTTGCCACCAATTGGTGGCGAGAACGGCAACCCACTCTTCAGTAGTAATGACGTGTTTCACGCCGGGCATCGCTTTGGCTTTTGAATCATCAACGCGTTTTACAAAGCCACCAAAAACAGGGCTTTGAATAATCGATGCGTGCAGCATTCCTGGCAAGCGAACATCGGCCGCATAAATTTGCGAGCCGTTCACCTTGGCTGGAATATCAAAGCGCGCCGGTGAGGTACCTGCGATTGTCCAGTCTTTGGGATTTTTTAATTTTGGATCTTCTGGAACAGGTAGCGTGCTGGCGAGTTGAGCGAGTTCGCCGTAACTAGCGCGTTTTCCTGAAGGATGTGTAACCACACTTTTTTTAGCGCTACATTCTGCGGCTGGCACATTCCATAATTGCGCTGCGGCGCTGATTAACATTTCACGTGCAGCAGCACCACCTTTGCGAACATATTCGTTTGAATCACGGATGCCACGACTACCACCCGTCGACATATCTTTAAAAATGCGATTACGACGCATGTGCATGCTCACATCGGCGTACTCGGGACGTACCTTGCTCCAATCACACTCGAGCTCTTCAGCTACCAGTTGTGCCAATCCAGTGAAGCTACCTTGACCTAATTCAGATCGCGCGATACGTATGACTACCGTATCGTCAGCATGTATTACCACCCAGTGAGTAACTTCGGGAGTATTACCATCAGCAGCGACAGCAGAGCCTTGCACACCCAGCACAAAAGCACCGGTCAGTGCAGCGGATTGTTTTAGGAAGGTACGACGATTAGGCTGGGTGAGCGACAGAGTCATGCGGGTCTCCAGTAAGCAAAGTTGCGATTGGCCAGCATTTTACTCTGATGCGACGAACTCAACGTTGAGCGATTCGGCAAAAAAAAAGCCCTGACTAGCAGGGCGTGAAACCAAGGAGGGTTTTAAAAAAAATCAGAATTCGTATTCCAGTTGCATACGCAAGGTATTGCCGCGAACACCTTCCCCATCAATAGAATTTTTACCTACGAGGTAGGCTGCGTTGTATTTAATAGCCTGACGACCACCAAGGGGGAATTTTCCAAATACAGCGGGACCAAAGCGATGCCCCTGATCGCGCGTGGCATACCAACTATCCCAGTAACCGAGATCACCAAATCCTTGAAAGCCGAATTCGAGTTCGCGGCGATAGCGATATTTACCCTGCACTTGATAGTAAGCCGTTGCCCGACTAGGTTCTTCGGCGTGGTAATAGCGTTGGATCAGAAAATTAGCGTTCCACGTCGTCTTACCAATATCTGTTTGAAACAGAGGTCCCCACGTTAGCTCATAGCCTTCAGCGCGATCTTGTGGACGCTCTATCTCAACCAGAAAACCGATATCGACAGGATATTTGCCTGTTTCAGTTAATTGAAAACGGTTTTCCCATTCCACCGCATCAAACGTAGTTGGGCCTCCAGCACCGCGCGCATACTTAAAATACACCTCGGTAAACCAGTGTTCATTCACACCGTAGCCCAGACCGATGCTCGCAGCTGAAGCATCATTCGATTCACCTTTGGAATTGCGACTGCCGAATTTGAAATCGATCTCGCGTTCGCCTTCTTCAACGGTGGTGCTGTACACATACTCACTAGGCCCTGCAAAAACTGGCGCGCACAGCCCCCCTAAGACCAGTGAACTGGCCACTAAGATTTTTTTCATGATGATTACGCTTGAGTTGGTTTTAAAAGCTGTTCGGACTGATGTCGCTTCACTAGTGCAGAGCAGCCGACTATGGTTGCCAGCGTGCCGGCATAGAA
>CANGFL010000252.1 GCA_947453015.1 Oxalobacteraceae bacterium
AAAAGTCCAGTTGCTACTAGGAGCGAGGAAAGGAGGCGTTTCGCGTGTTTCATAAGGTCCTCAAAAGCCTGATTGAAATTCTGTTTTTAAATAATGTTCAAAATGCTGCAGGAGCGGATCGGTAATCCATCAACCCACTACGTAATTCTTTTGCAAACTGGTGCCGCTTGCGCTCGGTCAGAAATCGACCCACTTCAATCCGATCACCATTCGCCTCTAACGCAATCAAACGATGTCGCAGAGCAGGTATTTCAATTCGCGTACGCCGTGGATCCATTCGAAATTGGTGAACGCGCTGCGCCTCAACCAATTCGACGACCAATCCATCATCACCGAGAACGACTGACTCTTTGTCTCCCGCGTGACGCCCGCAATACACAAACGCACAACCCACTGCCATCATTTCCACAACTGCAAACACTAGGATCACCCAAGCGCCGTGAAACATAAAATACGCGGCTACCAAAAGAGAAGCCAAACACAGAGCCAAATACGCTTTCAACAACTGCTTTGGCGTAATCGAGCAATTTTTCTTTGAAATCCACTCTCGCGTAGGCATGTCAGCGCACCCAGACCGGTAAATGCTTGTAATAGGGCCAATTAAAGCCCGAGGAGTATAAGGCAAAAGCATAAATGCAGCCAAGTAATATACCCGGCATTTCATGCCTCAACTCGCCAGTCTTCTTTCAAACTCACGGTTTAAATCTTCCTGTCTTTGAAATCAATGATGGACTCGCCAGCGCGGGTCTTTTTAGGCCTTGGTAGGAATGCATGGCCGTAAATAACTTCAACCGTGAGTGAAATTCGCTTATCTGAGCTTTTTTCCTTTTCAAGTTCGCCACGCAAGGCATTCCATCGATGCCGGCCGGTCATTCCGTTAGCACGCTCCAGCAATGGATTTCCCCCAAAAGCTCTCACATCGGAAAGTAATTTATCGGCCGATGAATAGGTGATATTCAGCTTTTCCATATCCATCACGGGATCGGCAAAACCAGCCTCAACCAACATATCGCCATAGTCATGCAAATCAACAAATGGCAACATGGGCGGACGAATACCGAGGTTGGAATACGCCTCCCTCAACTGCAAAAACGTATCTGGCCCAAAGGCGCTAAACATCAACAAACCATCAACACGCATCACGCGCGCCCATTCTCTGATCACTTTATGCGGCTGGGGGTGCCAATGCAAAGCCAGATTCGACCACAGCAAATTCACACTCGCCGCTGCCATAGGTAGCTCACTGAATTCGGCACAGGCCAACGTGATAGGCGATCGCTGAAAAGAATGTAATTTCCAGCGACTTAGCAAGTTACGCATCAGTGAATAAGATTGTTTACCGCGGCTACGTACTTCCTGAAGCATATTGGGCGATAAGTCGATACCGAGCAGGTCCGATTCCGGGAAAGCCTGTGCTAGCGCCATCAAATCATCACCCTCACCACAGCCCGCATCGAGCACACGTTCAGGTTGAATTTTAATCAGCGACAGTCGCTCAAACATGCGGCCCGCGATTTCTCGACGAAGAAATTGCGATGGCTCACAACGCAGCGGCTGTGCAAAAAGTCGCTGCACGCGCGCCACAGAAATGGGTGCGCTGAATTGATTGTTGCGAGAGTTATCCGGCATGGAATGCATCAAAGTAAAAACATCAGATGCGAAAGAAGTAAGGTGCCAGTGTACCGCAGGGCATCTTTCTTCACCGACTCCATCATCATCACGTATGCAGCTAACTAAAATTCCGCTGACCACAATGCGCCGCCTTGGGCAATTCGCGCTTCAAATGCTGGATGAACTACTGCCCAGCGCGTGTATTTTATGTGGCGGCAAAAGCCGAGATGCACTTTGTGCCACATGCTGTAACCACTATTTTGATGGCCACACTGCGCGCTGCACTTGTTGCGCGATTCGATTACCCGAATTTAGCCATTCTCTTCAGTGCGGTCATTGCTTAACGAACCCTCCGGCATTTGATTTAACGGTCGCCGCCACCGACTATGCACCACCGATAGATCAGTTACTGCAGTCTTTAAAGTTTCACGCAAAACTACCGCTTGCCAAAGCATTCGGCCGTCTTTTAAGTGAGCTAGCGACTCTTCATCACTGCGGCGATCTCATTATTCCTGTTCCGCTATCGCTAGAGCGACTGGCAGAAAGAGGATTCAATCAATCATTAGAAATTGCACGTGCGTTAGCACAGCATTGCAAGCTGCCGTTGGCTGCCACTGTTTGTCTGCGGGTTAAACATACGCAAACCCAGGCCTCCCTGCCTATGCACCAAAGGCGGGTTAACATGCGACACGCTTTCGCACTACAAAACAGCCAACTCATCACAGGCAAGCGCATCCTGCTAGTTGATGATGTAATGACTACCGGTCACACTTTGAATGAATTAGCCCATTGCCTCAAGCGGCATGGCGCCATTCACGTGACTAATGTTGTCGTTGCACGAACACCGATACGTTGAGATTTTTAGCGGAGAACATTGTGTTTCATGTCGTATTAGTCGAGCCGGAAATTCCTCCCAACACAGGCAATATCATTCGCTTGTGCGCCAACACAGGAACCGTGCTGCATCTCATCGAACCCTTAGGCTTTCCTTTGGACGATGCAAAAATGCGCCGCGCCGGCTTGGATTACCACGAGTACGCCGACATGCAAGTACATGCGAACTGGTCAGACTTTATGGCAACAGCTCAACCTGATCCACTACGCATTTTTATTCTTACTACCCACGGTTCGGCACTCTTTTCCAGCACACGCTTTCAGCCCGGCGATGTGTTTGTGTTTGGCTCTGAAACACGCGGTCTCAATCCACAATTACGCGACTCATTTCCACATAATCAACGCATACGATTACCTATGCGGCCAGACAATCGCAGTCTTAATTTATCGAACTCAGTCGCTATCACCGTCTATGAAGCTTGGCGTCAAAATGACTTCGCGGGCGGCAGCTGAATAAACCACAGACACCCAGCCCTGCAGACTTATAATTTTATTTTTCAACGCTACTTTCGCTAGGAATTCACCATGCTTAAACAACTCGTCGCCGGGGTTTTCACATTACTGCTGATTGGCAGCGCTCAGTCTCACGCCGTTAAGGCCGGTGATCTCGTGATTGAACATGCACATGCTCGCGCCTCCATGGGCAACATGCCCAACAGTGCGACATTTCTGCAGATCGCTAATAAAGGCAAAGCTGATGATGCTTTACTCTCGGCCAGCACCGCCATCGCTGAGCGTGTTGAGCTGCATACGATGAGTATGGAAGGCGACGTGATGAAGATGCGTGCGGTCGACAGTGTAGAAATTAAAGCAGATAACACGATCAGCATGAAACCAGGTCAAGGTCCTCATGTGATGCTGTTTGGACTGAAAAAATCACTTAAGGCTGGCGAGAAATTCCCCATGACGCTGAATTTTCGTAAAGCAGGTGCTGTGGAAGTATCTGTCGAAGTGATGGATATGGCTGCGCACGGCAACCATGGCGCTGGCCATGGTCACGAAGAACACAAACACTAAGTAATTAAACCGCTGGGCTGGCTTGTGGTGCCAGCCTGGCTGTGGCCTCTTTTCGATAGCGGTTCAAATCCTGAACTGACTCAAACGAACGCTCGAACAATAGCGACAGATTGTGCAGTATGC
>CANGFL010000253.1 GCA_947453015.1 Oxalobacteraceae bacterium
AGGAGTGCATCCATCAGTCCGCCTGTCCAAGCCCAATCAGCAGGGGACCAAAACACATCGTCATCGTGAGGAAACCAATTTTGTGAAGCGACAAAGCCAGTCAGATTTCCCAGTAACGCAGACTGAGGCATCAGCGCGCCCTTGGGGGAACCCGTGGTGCCACTGGTATAGATCAACAATGCAGGATCACTCGCTTGGGTCGAGACAGCGTTAAAGGTAGTGGGCTCATTTTTCAATAAATCGTGCCAATCCAAGGTGTTGGTACCTTGACCATCAACAGCGACAACAAATTTGAGTGCAGGGCAGTGCGCGCGTATGCCTGTGATGTTAGTAAGACCTGCTTGATCGGTAATCACTACGTTGGCAGCACTATCTTGCAATCGATATTCCAATGCATCAGGCCCGAAAAGAACCGACATGGGCATAGCAATCGCACCGATTTGATGACAGGCGATGTGAGCAATGGCGACTTCGGGGCGCTGCGGCATGACTATCGCGACTCGATCACCGCGCGTGACACCGAGCTTAGTCATCGCATGCGAAAGTTGATTCGCGCTGTGCTGAAGTTCGGCATAGGTGATGACGCTATCACCGTTAATGTCATCATCCATATAAATGGCAACGCGATCGATCTCATCCGCCCAGCGAGTACAGCACCAGCTCGCGATATTAAAATCGGCAGGCACATGCCAGCGATAATTTTGGTAGAGGTGATCGTAGTGATCGGCCGCAGATGGTCGTGTCATTCGTATTCCCAGCGAAAATGGTATGCTTACGCTACGTCTTTTGTACTATTGTTTGTAGCGTTCAAGTGGTCTGTTTTCGCTATCATACTCACTCTTTTCTGAAGCTCTCCTGTGCTCCATCCTGTTAAGCCCTCCCGCAGCGAATTTATTCCTATCCGTGGCCTACGTACTCATGTGCGTCATTGGGGTTCGCCTGATGCGCCAACTTTATTTATGCTGCATGGCTGGATGGATGTCTCGGCATCATTTCAATTCGTCGTCGATAACCTGGCAAAAAATTGGCACATCATTGCCCCCGATTGGCGCGGCTTTGGTCTGACAGAACGAGTGCAATCAGATTGTTATTGGTTTGCAGATTACCTCGGTGATTTGGAAGCGATCCTCGATCATTACGCGCATGACCGCGCTGTGAATTTAATTGGTCATAGCATGGGGGGTAATGTGGCCGGCATTTATGCTGGTGTACGTCCTCATCGTGTAGCTAAGCTGGTGAATCTGGAGGGATTTGGATTGGCCGCGACTGAGCCAGCTATGGCCCCCGCACGTTATGCGCAATGGCTGGATGAATTGCGCGAGCCGCCCACCATGCGTGCGTATGAAACGATTGATGGAGTGATCGCGCGCTTGATGAAAACCAATCCTAGACTTGTGCGTGATCGGGCAGAATTTTTAGCAGCTCACTGGTCAGCTAAAAACCAGGACGGGGATTGGGAAATTCTGGGTGATCCGGCACATAAAATTACCGGTGCCACGTTATATCGGGTGGAAGAAGTGATCGCCTGTTGGGAAAAAATTACTGCGCCAGTCCTATGGGTTGAAGCGAATGACAGTGACCTCTGGCGCTGGATGGGTGGCCGCGACAAAGTGCGAGCTGAGTTAGATCGCCGTCGAGCCTGCATTCCTAATGTAAAGTCAGCGGAAGTGAACGATGCGGGCCATATGCTGCATCACGATCAACCCGAGTTGCTGGCGCGATTGATCGAAGATTTCCTAGATTGATTTGCCCCTCAGCGTCATTCAACGACGGCGCGTACAATTTGGACTTGCGCTTTTAGTTGTGGCGTTTTTTTCTTCTGACGGTTTTCATGCTCAACGTTGATTTGCATTGTCACTCCACCGTATCCGACGGCGTCTTGTCGCCCGCGGCCTTGGCAGCGCGCGCCAAGGCGAACGGGGTAGATGTTTGGGCGCTGACGGATCACGATGAATTGGACGGTCTTTCCCAGGCACGCGAGGCGGCTGCGAGTCTGGATTTGCATTTTGTAGCGGGCGTTGAAATCTCTATTACATGGGCGAATAAGACCATTCATATCGTTGGTTTGGGGATAGACGAAAAGAATCCTGATTTAAGAGAGGGGCTTGCTTCCGTGCGCGGTGGGCGTGAATCGCGTGGCCGCGATATCGCCGCACAACTAGAAGCCGTAGGTATACCCGGAGCGTTTGAGGGAGCATTGAAGTTAGCCGACAACCCCGAGCTGCTAGGCCGCACGCATTTCGCCCGCTTTTTGGTTGAGGCGGGCGTGCGACCTACGGTGACAGATGTGTTCAAGAGTTTTCTGGTTGAAGGCAAACCCGGCTTTGTCCCTCATCGTTGGGCTACCTTGGAGCAATCGGTGCGCTGGATACGATCGGCTGGCGGTCGGGCTGTGATTGCGCATCCGGGTCGTTATGGATTTGATGATCTTCAGCTAAATGTCTTTGTTGAACAATTTCGCGCGCTGGGTGGAGAAGGTATCGAGGTCATCACCGGCAGTCATCATCCTGCTCAATACGATGAGTACGCCGCTTATGCCCGAAAAACTGGCCTGTTGGCCTCGCGCGGGTCGGATTTTCATGGGCCGACAGAATCGCGCTTTGATTTAGGCAGTTTGCCGCCTTTGCCCCCAGGCTTAACGCCGGTGTGGCATGACTGGGCGATCTAAACTTGTTCTGTCCGACTTGAAATTGCAAGCTGGCACCCCCATATTTCAGCCAATCCGCTTTGCGGCCATTTGTCGGCAGCTCGGATTAACTTCGGAGCGTCTTTTTACTGTCTGGTTCACCAGGGAGATTAATCAATGAAACGAATTCTGTTGTTCGTACTGACCAATGTCGCGGTAATCGCTGTCATGTCGATTGTGTTGTCGGTGCTGGGCGTCGATCGTTATTTATCGGCTCAAGGGCTGAACGTTGGCATGTTGTTGGTGTTTTCACTGGTGGTTGGTTTTACCGGAGCCATTTTTTCTTTATTGATCAGTAAGCCAATGGCGAAATGGTCGACCGGCGCGCAAGTCATTGAGCATCCAGCTAACTCCACCGAGCAATGGTTGCTAGATACGGTGCATCGATTAGCGGCGAACGCTGGCATAGGTCGCCCTGAAGTCGCTGTGTATGAAGGTGAGCCGAATGCGTTTGCTACCGGTGCTAATCGTGATGATGCGCTGGTTGCCGTCTCAACCGGGCTATTGCAGAACATGACGCGCGAAGAACTTGAAGCCGTGTTGGGTCATGAAGTGGCACATATTGCGAATGGCGATATGGTGACGATGACCTTGCTGCAAGGCGTGGTGAATACGTTTGTTGTGTTCCTATCGCGCGTCGTGGGTTACATGGTGGATCGTGCACTGTCTAAAAACAGTGATGAGTCTGTTGGCATCGGTTATACGATTAGCGTGATCGTTTGTCAGATTGTGTTTGGTTTGCTGGCATCAATGATCGTTGCTTGGTTTTCTCGTCAGCGCGAGTTTCGTGCTGATGCCGGTTCAGCGCGATTGTTGGGGAATAACCGACCCATGATTAACGCGCTGATGCGCTTGGGTCAGATGCATACGGCGGCCTTGCCTCAATCAGTCGCAGCGTTTGGTATTAACAAGTCCGAGGGTGTGATGGAGTTATTTGCCAGCCACCCACCGAT
>CANGFL010000254.1 GCA_947453015.1 Oxalobacteraceae bacterium
ACAACTGTCGGCCGATAACTTATCGACGATGGTGGCATTGGCAAGCGTGCCAGAAGACATACGCGGCTATGGCCACGTCAAAGAACGCCATCTGCGTAACGCGCTAGAAAAACAAGCGGAGCTATTGAAAAAATTCACACCAATCACAACCGGTGTGCGTGAAGTAGGTCGCCACGCTGCATAAAAACAAGAGGCCTCAACGCACACGCATTGAGGCCTCTTTGTAACTCATTAATCGCGCTAGAGTGAATCAGCCGCCGCGTGTGTTGCGCACCAATCCTCGTTGTGGGTCATAGCCTGCGGCAGCGATCATGTAAAACACGATCGTTGAAACGATAATCACGACTATCGATAGTGTGGCCATCTGCCCATACAGCGCATAGCGCATCGCTTCTACTGCATGCGTAAACGGGTTAAATGATGCGATGCGATAAATCCACACCGCTCCTGCATCATGCATCCTTTGTATTGGATACAGCGCAGAGGATAAAAAGAACATCGGAAAGATTACGAAGTTCATCGTACCCGCAAAATTTTCCAGCTGCCGTATATAGACCGATAGCACTAAGCCAAACGCTGACAACATAAGCGCACCCAAAATGAGGGCGGGTAGTGAAGTCACGACTTGCCACGGTGAGAGACCGATACTCCAGATCACCACCAAAATCATAAAAGCCAGTGCTTGTATTACCGACAAAAACGCACCACCGGCTAATTTGCACGCGAGTAGATAGCTGCGCGGCAGAGGCGCTGTTAATAGCAAACGCATCACTCCCATTTCACGGTCATACACCATGGCGAGTGAAGATTGCATGCCATTGAAAAGACAAACCATCAACGCGAGCCCCGGAACCATATAGAGCCGGTAGTCCAGCTGAGGATCAAACGGCATCACGCTACCGAGGTCGGGCATTTGCCGAAAACCTGCAGCGAATACCACCATCCATAACAAAGGTCGCACGAGTGATGAGGCAAGGCGACCGGGCTGACGTAAAAATTTATGAATCTCTCGCCCTGCAATCGCTGCCAGAGCTAATCGTGCATGGAGTAATTTCATGATTTGCCCTCCGCGCGAGTTAAGTGCAAGAAGGCGGGCGTGAGCTGAGTGTGCCCATTCAGTTTGATTAATTCTTTGGGCGTGCCATCGAAGCGAGTTTTACCTCCGGCCATTACGATGATGCGGTCAGCCGATTCGGCTTCATCGACTAAGTGCGTCGCCCACAACACACCCATGCCGCGCTCACGACACAAGGCTTTCACATCAGCCACGATTGCGGCTCTGGAGGCGGGATCAATACCCACCGTTGCTTCATCCATTAATAGTAAGGATGGCTCGGAGAGGAGTGCGCGTGCTAGTTCGACTTTGCGACGCATGCCTCCTGAAAGCTGGCGACATAACTCCGATGCTCGTTCGGTGAGATCGAATCGATTTAACCAACGTTCAATTCGTTGTTTGGCTTCTTCGCGTGCTATGCCATGCAGATCACTTTGAAACTGCATGTTGGCTTTAACGGATAAATCTAAGTCCAGCGCAGGTTGTTGAAAAACGATGGCGAGTTTTGCTAAGGCGGCAATGGGATCTTGACCTATATCAGCACCGGCGATTGTGGCATGGCCCGAGTCAGCAACAAACAAGCCTGAGAGCATTTGAAATAAGGTAGATTTACCCGCGCCATTAGGCCCGATCAGGGCGACAAATTCGCCAGCGCGCACAGAAAAGCTGACATCATCAACAGCACGACGAGCGCCGAACGATTTACTCAGATTCGTTACCGCTAGCGTATCGGGAAATAAAGAGGTTGCGGTTGACAAGCGAGCTCCTGCAATTTTTATGTGGAGCGATTGTAACGGTTCGATAGAAATACTGCCGGCTGTGGCATTACGCTATAAATTCTGATTTTAGTAATTGCCAAGGCTGTCGCAGGCGCCAGTCAGCAATCCATACTTCAGGCATTACGGCAGCGAGAGCGCCAATATCAGTGACTAGTTCGCCGAGTAAAGCACTCTGAATCCGCACACCATTTGTGAGGGCGGGAAAACGTGTGCTGATTTCAGTTTGAACTACGTTTGAGAGTAGCGTTTCGTTTTCGCGCCACACGCTACCGCCAACTAAAACGCATTGCGTATCAAGTGTAACGATGAGGTTATACAAACCTCGCCCAAACCACTGCGCTGCTTCGCTCACAATGGACAGAGCAGTTTCATCACCTGATCGCGCAGATGAAAAAACCTTATCTAAGCTCTGACCCAGACGCAGACCGAGATTACGTCCGCCGACTAAACTTTCCAGATCGCCGACATTCCCGCACCCACACAACGCGTCTGAAATTTCAGACATCAGCATATGACCGGCGTGACCGGCATTACCTGATTTTCCTCGCAAGATGTGACCATCTACACACAGACCAAATCCTATGCCGGTACTCCAGGTGACATAAATGGCATTCGACTCATTTTGAGCTGCGCCAAAAGATAATTCACCACGCAATGCAGCTACACAATCATTATCGATATGAATCGTTGTGAAGTGCTCACGCAAAACGGATTCCAAAGGAATGAAGGTCCAGTCATTCGGTAAATTTTTATCGTGAGCTAAACCACCGCACAGATTCGGTGGTGTGAGTCCGAGCAAACTATCTTGATAGTCAAACGGCCCGCAGCTACTGACACCGATATGATCGACATCTGCAAAATCAATCGATAAGCGCTGACAAGCGACTGCAAGAAGTTCTAAGGATTGGCGCGCAATGGCGTCGGGTGTGCCGCTCTTGCAAGTTGCTTGTACAAGTCGGATTAAGGGACCGCTAGCATTGGCTAAGGTGATGGCTAATTTGCTGCCACCGATATCTAGAGCGGCGATAACTGAAGTCGTCATGAATAGCTAGATAGGTTCAGCAAAAAGAGCTTATTTTTTCTGCGAGACCGCTCACTAAAGTGGCGTGAGAATGGTCTCGCAGCGTGTGCAGCTAAAGAATCAAACCGTTAACGGCTTAAAGCGTAAACGCTTAGGTTTTGCGCCTTCTTCACCCAGACGTTTTTTCTTATCAGCTTCGTACTCTTGATAGTTACCATCAAAGAAGGTGACGGTCGAGTTACCTTCGAATGCCAATATATGCGTGGCGATACGATCTAAGAACCAGCGATCATGTGAGATCACCATTACTGTGCCGGCAAATTCGAGTAAGGCATCTTCTAACGCGCGCAATGTTTCAACATCCAGATCATTGGACGGTTCATCGAGCAGCAATACGTTGCCACCCATGAGGAGTGTCTTTGCCAAATGTAGGCGACCTCGCTCACCACCAGAAAGATTGCCAACAATTTTTTGCTGATCCGAACCTTTGAAATTGAAACGTCCTAGATAGGCACGCGAAGGCATTTCAAAACGACCCACAGTCAAAATGTCTGCGCCCTGAGAGATATCGTCAAATACGGTTTTTTGATCCGACAAAGCATCACGCGATTGATCAACCAGTGAGATGTGCACAGTAGATCCAATCGCGATTTCACCACTGTCAGGTGTCTCGACGCCATTGATCATTCGGAACAATGTTGATTTACCTGCGCCGTTCGGTCCGATGATGCCAACGATAGCGCCGGGTGGAATGCGGAAAGAAAGTTTATCAATCAGTAGCC
>CANGFL010000255.1 GCA_947453015.1 Oxalobacteraceae bacterium
CTCTTACGCGTGCTTGAAACAGTGTTACGACTAGCGCACCCGATTATTCCTTTCATCACCGAACAGTTGTGGCAAACGGTCGCTCCCTTGTCTGGACGCACACTCAAGTCAGAGGGTGATTCCATCATGGTGCAGCCTTATCCACTGCCCAACTTGAAAAAAATCGATGAACACGCTGAAGGCTGGATGGCAGAACTCAAATCGCTGACGGATGCATGCCGTAATTTGCGCGGCGAGATGCAACTATCGCCTGCACAACGCGTGCCGTTGGTCATCGAAGGAAATGATCATGCGCGCTTACAAAGTTTTGTTCCGTATCTTCAGGCCTTAGCCAAACTCTCCGAAGTGCAAGTGCTTGCAAGCTTGCCAGAATCACCCGCGCCTGTGCTGGTGGTTGGTAGCACGCGATTAATGCTCAAGGTAGAAATCGATATTGCTGCTGAACGCGAGCGTGTTAACAAAGAAGTGTTACGACTCGAAGGCGAAATTGCCAAGGCCAGTGCCAAGCTCAGCAATGAAAGCTTCGTTGCACGCGCACCGGCGGCAGTCGTCGCGCAAGAAAAAGAACGAGTAGCCGGCTTTTCTGAAACCCTGACAAAACTTCGCGAACAACTCACCAAACTGGGTTAAGCCTGAAGGAGAAACGACGATGATTCAACGCTTATTACTCGCCTTAGTATTTTGTAGCATCACCGTTTTTTCTTTCGCTACCGACGTGGCTTCACCCGTGGGTGTGTGGCGTACGATTGATGACAAAACTGGGAAAGAAAAATCACTGGTTCGCATCACTGAAGTGAATGGTGAGTTTCGTGGAACGATAGAGAAATTATTTCGTGAACCACACGAAGACCAAAATCCCAACTGTGATAAATGCAGTGGCGAGAAAAAAAACAAACCCGTGATAGGCATGGTAATCATGACCGGCCTAAAACATGACGGGGATATGTATTCAGGTGGTGAAATTCTCGATCCAGCCAACGGCAAAACCTACAAATGCAAAACCTGGCTGGAAGATAAAGGTAAAAAACTGCATGTGCGTGGCTTTATCGGCATGGCACTGTTAGGAAGAACTCAAATCTGGGTAAGGGAAGAATAAGAAAGTGTATTGAATGCTCTACACAGCACTCATCAGAATTATTCAGGCTTATTCAGAATCCCACAAATCACCATTCGGGCTAGTGCGTGGTGCAGCCACCCCAAAATGTTTATAGGCAATCGGTGTGGCAATACGTCCGCGTGGTGTGCGCTGTAAATAGCCTTGTTGTATGAGATAAGGCTCGAGCACATCTTCTATGGTGTCGCGCTCTTCTCCGATGGCAGCGGCCAAATTATCTAAACCCACCGGACCGCCGCTAAATTTAAACAGCACGGCCTCTAACAACTTACGATCCATTAAATCAAAACCAACGGGATCAACATCCAACATCTGTAATGCGGCATCGGCCATTGCTTTGGTCACATCGCCCTTACCTTTGACTTCCGCATAATCACGCACACGGCGTAACAATCGATTCGCAATTCGTGGCGTACCGCGACTGCGTTTTGCGATTTCTAACGATCCCTCATCATCGATCGGTGAATGCAGTAGTGCCGCGCTGCGCGTCACAATGCGTGCGAGTTGTTCTGGTGTGTAAAACTCAAGTCGCGCAACGATGCCAAAACGATCGCGCAAAGGATTAGTCAACATACCAGCACGCGTGGTCGCACCGACTAACGTGAAAGGCTGCAGATCTAAGCGAACTGATCGCGCAGCCGGGCCTTCACCGATCATGATATCGATCTGGTAATCCTCGAGTGCCGGATACAAAATTTCTTCTACCACTGGCGACAAGCGATGTATCTCATCGATGAACAGCACATCATTCGCTTCGAGATTGGTCAGCAAAGCAGCAAGATCGCCCGCGCGTTCGAGCACGGGGCCCGATGTCTGACGAAGATTCACACCCATTTCGCGCGCGATGATGTGGGCGAGTGTTGTTTTACCTAAACCGGGAGGGCCAAACAATAAGGTGTGATCGAGTGCTTCACCACGCTGACGTGCCGCTGTAATAAAAATTTCCAGCTGACTGCGAATTTTTTCTTGGCCGACGTACTCATCGAGTTTATGCGGCCGCAGCGCTCGCTCTATCGCTTCTTCGTTGGGCGAAGTTGGCTTGGCATCAATGATGCGCTGCTCGCTGAAATCGTCGGTCTGAATACTCATGGCTGCATTGTAGCCTGATGATCGTTAATTAGGCCTTGGACAACGCTTTCAGCGCATGGCGTATGCCATCGGATACGGAACTTCCGGCAGGTACCTGCTTTAATGCGAGCAGACCTTCTTTTTCAGAATAGCCCAACGCCAGTAAAGCATTTAATACATCGGCATTATCGTTTTGTGCCACTGAACCCGGCCCCAGATCTGCGCCGAGTTTGCCTTTGAGTTCAAGCAGCAAACGTTCGCCCGTCTTTTTGCCTATGCCAGGAATTCGTGTGAGACGACCGACTTCTTGCAAACTGACGGCCTGTGCCAAATCCGCCACCGACATACCCGACAAAATAGACAAGGCCGTGCGCGCACCGACGCCTGAAATTTTGATCAATTCGCGAAACAGCTCGCGCTCTTGTGCTGAGCCAAAGCCATACAGTAATTGCGCGTCTTCTCGCACCACCATGTGAGTGAGTAGTGTAATTTTTTCACCGGGCGCAGGAAGATTGTAAAAAGTGCTCATGGGTACGCTAACTTCGTAGCCAACGCCATTGCAATCGACTAATAGATGCAATGGGTTCTTGTCGACCAACACGCCTGAGAGACGACCAATCATGAAATATCTCGCGATAAAAAAGAGTAAGAAATCATAGCGCAGCGAAGGCTACCCTAACTGAGTGCTTCATCCGATCAAACGGCCACCACGCACACGCAAACCTTTTTTTGCTAGTTCAGGCGCTAATCCAGCAAGGGTAGCCAAACCCGCTCCGCTGTGTGCATGACAGATGGCCACACCCAGTGCATCAGCAGCATCTGTACCCGGCAGGCCTTCTAATTTCAGCAATCGTTGCACCATCGCTTGCACCTGTGATTTTTGCGCCTTACCTTGTCCGACTACGGCTTTTTTAACTTGCAGTGCGGTGTACTCGGCAACCGATAACTGAGCGCTGACCAGTCCACAAATGGCCGCACCACGAGCTTGGCCGAGCAATAGCGTTGATTGGGGATTGACGTTAGAAAAAACGATTTCGATCGCAGCGCAATCGGGTTGATAGTTGCTAACCACCTGCCCTACACCCTCAAGGATAACCTTGAGTCGCGAGGGCAAATCGCCATCAGGCACCTGAATCGTCCCCGATGCAATATAGGAAAGCCGCTGTCCTTCTTTGCGAATAACACCAAAGCCGGTAACCCGCAGACCAGGATCAATGCCAAGAATTTTCATGGCTCATTATGACAGCAGCGGTCGCTCGGGGTGATGTTGATCAATGCAACGGATTAGTGCCGGAAATGTCGCGTACCGGTAAGCGCCATCACGATGCCGTGTTCATTCGCCGCATCGATCACTTCCTGATCACGCATAGAACCACCGGGCTGCACCACTGCGGTAGCCCCAGCGGCGACTACGACATCAA
>CANGFL010000256.1 GCA_947453015.1 Oxalobacteraceae bacterium
AAACCATTGAATGTGTTACTGCGCGATTTCCGCGCTAACCGAAATCACATCGCCATGGTCGTCGATGAATACGGCGGCATCGCTGGCTTGATTACGATTGAAGATGTACTCGAACAAATCGTCGGCGACATTGAAGATGAATATGATTTTGATGAAGCCGAAGACAATATCCTTGCAGTTAAAGAAGGTGACTTCGGTCCGCGTTGGCGTGTACGCGCACTAACTGAACTTGAGCAATTCAATGACATCTTAGGCACGCAACTCACCAGCGAAGATGTCGACACCATCGGCGGCTTGGTGGCCAATCACTTAGGACGCATGCCACGCAAAGGTGAAGAGTTCGAAATCAATCATCTGCGCTTTGAAGTATTACGTTCAGATGCACGACAAGTGCATGTGCTGCTGGTAGAAAAATTACCGCAGCGTCCGACAATAGAAACCAGCTGATGCCGGTGCGGATTACATCGCGCCTTGACTCTGATGTTCTTATCCTCAGCTGATACCGCACATCATCTCAGCACGCCTGAGCTTGAGCATCAGCACATCTCCCGAAACACACTGCTGTCTTGCTTCATTGCGGGAGCAGTCACTGTTTTCGCATTTGCGCCCTTTGGTTGGTGGCCTGTACAAATCGCCACGCTAGCACTGCTGATTCATTTTTTTATTCGCGTGCCTCGCCCTCGCGATGCATTCGTGCTGGGCTGGGTGTTCTCCAGCGCATTGCTCATGGCAGGCACGTATTGGTTAGTGATTAGTCTGCATACCTATGGTGGCCTTCCTGCTTGGTTGGCCATCATCGCCATCATGCTGCTCTCATGCAGCCTAGGATTACTGTATGGCTTCGCTCTTTGGATGGGTGCGCGCATTGCTTTGCCACTCAAGCACGCTGGACTTGCTGCATTAGCTATCGCACCGTCTTGCTGGATGTTGGCCGACTGGACCCGTAATTGGATTTTTACTGGCTTCTCTTGGTTAGCCACTGGCTATGCGCACACAGCCAGCCCGCTCTCAGGTTATGCCGCTGTAATGGGTGTGTACGGTATCGGTTGGATTTGTACAATCATTGCAGGTTGTATCGCTTGGATGTTTCAAACGGGTTATTTCAATCGCGTAGCGATTGCGTTGATCATCGTTTTAATCGGTGTGGGTAGCGCTTTGAAGAACTTTCACTGGACCGAAGCGCACGGATCAGTGATACGCGTTCGTCTGTTACAAGGAAACGTTCCACAGCAGATGAAATTTAGCGAAGAACATGTTGTGCAATCGCTGGCGCTGTACCGCGACATGATCACTGAAGCACCCGCTGATCTGATCGCCACGCCCGAAACCGCTGTGCCTTTGTTATCAACGCAGCTACCCGAAAACTATCTCGAAAACCTCGCGCATTTTGCGTGGCAAAACAACAGTACGCTGCTGGTTGGCATTCCATGGTCACCGGGCCCTGGAATCTATCTCAACAGTCTGATCGGCTATTCGTTTGGACAGGCCACGCCCTATCGCTACGATAAACATCACTTAGTACCGTTTGGTGAATTCATACCACCCGGTGCGCGCTGGTTTGTCGACATGATGCATATACCCTTGGGTGATTTTGGACGCGGTGATTTATACCAAGCATCGATTGATGTGCGCGATCAGTGGGTCTTGCCAAATATCTGTTACGAAGATTTGTTTGGTGAAGAAATCGCGGCGCAAATTGCCACCGCCATCGACAGAGGTAGTCCGGAACCCACCCTACTATTAAATGTTTCGAATATTGCATGGTTTGGTGACAGCATCGCGCTACCGCAGCATCTGCAAATATCGCAAATGCGCACGCTGGAAACCGGGCGGCCCATGCTACGCGCCACCAATACGGGTGCGACTGCCGTCATCAATAGCCAGGGGCAAGTACTATCCCAGCTACCACCTTGGACTCGCGCCACCCTGGTAGCCGATGTGCAAGGCATGAAGGGAATGACACCGTATATAAGGCTGGGTAATCTGCCAGTGGTCGGACTAGCTTCGCTACTCTTGCTTGGGCTATGGTTTATCGGCCGTCAAGCACGCAAAAGCGGATAAAATCTCGGGGTTTCTTAACAATCCGGGAAACTCATCTCCCGCAACAATGATCGGTACTTCGCTCAACAGCGACGGACTGGCATCAACACTCGTTTCTCATGACTACCAAACCAAGTTTTCAGCAAATTATTCTCAAACTCCAGGACTACTGGGACGCGCAAGGCTGCGCACTACTCCAACCCTACGATATGGAAGTTGGCGCTGGCACCTCGCACACCGCTACTTTTTTGCGAGCTATTGGGCCTGAGCCTTGGCGTGCGGCGTATGTGCAGCCTTCACGTCGCCCTAAAGATGGGCGCTATGGCGAAAATCCAAATCGCATGCAGCACTACTATCAATATCAAGTCGTACTTAAACCCGCTCCGGAAAATATTTTAGATTTGTACTTAGGATCACTCGAAGCACTCGGCTTGAAGTTAACTGAGAACGATGTGCGCTTCGTCGAAGATGACTGGGAAAATCCCACCTTAGGTGCCTGGGGTTTGGGCTGGGAAGTTTGGCTGAATGGCATGGAAGTGACTCAATTCACCTATTTCCAGCAAGTCGGTGGTATCGATTGCAAACCTGTGCTGGGCGAAATCACTTACGGTATTGAGCGATTAGCGATGTATTTGCAAGGTGTTGAGAATGTCTTTGATTTGGTTTGGACCGAATGGCAAGAGCGTGGCATCACTCAGCGACTCACCTATGGTGATGTGTTTCATCAAAATGAAGTCGAACAATCTTGCTATAACTTCGAACATTCAAATACTGATTTTTTATTTTCGCTGTTCACCAACTACGAATCCGAAGCTCAGCGACTAATGGCCGTGCCGTTAGCGTTACCTGCGTATGAAATGGTGCTGAAAGCCGCGCACACCTTTAACCTGCTCGATGCACGCGGCGCGATTTCAGTGACTGAACGTGCGGCCTACATCGGACGCATACGCAATCTGGCACGCGCCGTCGCACAAGCGTATTACGCATCACGCGAACAACTGGGCTTTCCTATGCTGGGCGATACCAGCAAAGCCGCCTGATATTTTCAGAAATAAACGCACTCACTACACCAAACAACATGAAGCAAACACTGCTGGTTGAATTACTAACTGAAGAACTGCCGCCGAAAGTACTCGGCAAATTAGGCGATGCCTTTGCCTCGGCGCTTTTCAATGGATTATCTTCGCGCGCATTTATAGACGATGGCGCACGCTTCACAGCCTATGCAAGCCCACGTCGGCTGGCGGTTGAAATTGACGGTGTGCGCCTCGCATCACCTGATAAACAAATTCGCGAAAAAGTTCTTCCTGTTTCAGTAGCGCTTGATAAAGACGGTCAACCAGCCGCACCGTTGATTAAAAAATTAGCCGCACTGGCAGCGCAAGCCGGACGCGAGTCGATTGCCATCAATGAATTAGAACGCGCCAGCGACGGTAAAGCGGATAGTTTTTTCTTCACCTACACAGCGCCTGGACAATCACTGGCTGAGGGACTGCAAACCACGTTAGAAGAAAGCATCACAAAATTACCTATACCTAAGGTCATGAGTTATCAGCGA
>CANGFL010000257.1 GCA_947453015.1 Oxalobacteraceae bacterium
TGCAGTGGGTGCAGATCCTTTGATGGGTGATGGCGCAGGCATATTGATTCAATTACCTGATCAGTTTTATCGCGAAGAAATGGCGAAGCAGGGTGTGACCTTGCCACCTCCCGGTGAATACGGTGTGGGTATGGTGTTTCTTCCGAAAGAAAATGCATCGCGCATAGCATGCGAACAGGAAATCGAAAGAGCGGTTCACGCTGAAGCGCAAGTGGTATTGGGTTGGCGCGATGTGCCGGTCAATCGTGAGATGCCAATGTCTCCGACTGTGCGCGACAAAGAGCCAGTGATTCGCCAAATTTTTATTGGCCGCGGTCAAGACATCATGGTGACCGATGCACTAGAGCGAAAACTCTATGTCATTCGTAAATCGTCAGGCCATGCCATTCAAGCATTGAATCTTTTGCATGGAAAAGAATTTTTTGTGCCATCGATGTCTGCTCGAACCGTGGTTTACAAAGGTTTGTTACTGGCTGATCAGGTCGGTGTGTATTACAAAGATTTGCAAGATCCGCGTTGTGTGTCAGCGTTGGCTTTGGTGCATCAACGCTTCTCTACGAATACCTTCCCTGAATGGCCGCTGGCTCACCCCTATCGTTTGCTTGCACACAACGGTGAGATCAACACCGTTAAAGGAAACTTCAATTGGATGCGTGCCCGCGAAGGCGTGATGAAATCCGCTGTATTGAACGAAGATTTGCAAAAATTATTTCCATTGATTTATGAAGGTCAATCGGATACGGCTTGCTTTGATAATGCGCTTGAATTATTGGTGATGGCGGGTTACCCAATAGCGCAAGCCATGATGATGATGATTCCTGAGGCTTGGGAAAACCACACGCTGATGGATGAAAATCGTCGTGCGTTTTACGAATACCATGCAGCGATGATGGAGCCATGGGATGGTCCTGCTGCTATGGCGTTTACTGATGGTCGTCATATCGGTGGAACGCTAGACCGTAATGGATTGCGCCCTGCACGTTACATTGTTACAGATGATGATTTGGTGGTGATGGCATCTGAGTCAGGCGTCTTGCCGATACCAGAATCAAAAATCATTAATAAATGGCGTCTGCAACCGGGCAAAATGTTTTTGATCGATCTCGATGCAGGACGCATCATTGATGACAAAGAACTCAAAGACACCTTTGCCAACGCCAAGCCTTATAAGCAATGGATTGATTCTGTCCGTATCAAGTTGGACGATCTAAAAGTTGAGGCAGAGTCGCGTAAAGAAACGGCGACGCTACTCGATCGTCAACAAGCATTTGGTTACACGCAAGAAGATATTAAATTTTTGATGTCGCCGATGGCTGTGACAGCAGAAGAGGCTACAGGTTCGATGGGCAATGATTCCCCATTGGCCGTCATGTCCAACAAAAACAAGCCGCTGTTTAATTACTTTAAGCAGCTGTTCGCTCAGGTGACGAATCCCCCTATCGATCCGATACGCGAAGCGATGGTGATGTCGTTGGTGTCATTCATCGGTCCAAAGCCGAATCTGCTCGATACCAACAACATTAATCCTCCGATGCGACTGGAAGTGTCGCAGCCTATCCTAGATTACAAAGATATTACTCGTCTGCGTACCATCAGCAAATTTACAGGCGGTAAATTCCGTTCATCTGAATTGGATATTTGCTATCCAGCTGCATGGGGTAAGGAAGGTGTTGAAGCACGTCTCGCATCGTTGTGTGCGCAAGCGGTCGACGCAGTTAAGTCGGGCCACAATATTTTGATTATCTCCGACCGCCATGTTGATAAAAACAATGTCGCCATTCCAGCCTTGTTAGCGACCTCAGCAGTTCATCAGCATTTGGTGAGCAAGGGATTGCGTACTTCGGCTGGTTTAGTCGTTGAGACGGGTTCGGCTCGCGAAACCCATCATTTCGCTTTGCTTGCCGGTTATGGCGCTGAGGCGATACATCCTTACTTAGCGATGGATACGCTGACCGACATGGCAAAAGGATTGCCTGGCGATCTCGCTCCTGAAAAAGCAATCTATAACTTCCAAAAAGCGGTAGGTAAAGGATTGCTCAAAGTATTTTCAAAAATGGGCATATCGACGTACATGTCCTACTGTGGCGCGCAAATTTTTGAAGCGATTGGCTTAAATAAAAGTTTGGTCGACAAGTATTTCAAAGGTACAGCATCGAATGTCGAGGGTATCGGTGTGTTTGAAGTAGCTGAAGAGGCGCTGCGCTTGCATCAACAGGCGTTCGGTAGTGATCCCATACTGCAAAATGCACTGGATGCGGGTGGCGAATATGCATTCCGCGTGCGTGGTGAAGACCATATGTGGACGCCAGATGCGATCGCTAAATTGCAGCACTCGACGCGCTCAAATAATTTCAACACCTACAAAGAGTACGCGCAAATCATTAATGATCAATCTAAGCGTCACATGACGCTGCGCGGATTGTTTGAATTTAAGATCGACCCTTCAAAAGCGATTCCTCTTGATGAAGTGGAATCAGCCAAAGAAATCGTCAAACGATTTGCAACAGGCGCGATGTCGCTCGGTTCAATTTCAACCGAAGCACATGCCACGCTGGCTATTGCGATGAATCGCATCGGTGGTAAATCGAATACCGGCGAAGGTGGTGAAGACGAAAACCGTTATCGCAATGAGTTGCGCGGTATTCCGATCAAGAAGGGCGACACGCTGGCTTCCATTATTGGAGAAGAGCGTGTTGAAGTGGATCTTCCATTATTGGATGGCGATTCATTACGCTCAAAAATTAAACAAGTTGCCTCAGGTCGTTTCGGTGTAACAGCAGAGTACTTAACATCAGCTGAACAAATTCAAATCAAAATGGCGCAAGGCGCTAAGCCAGGTGAAGGTGGTCAGTTGCCAGGACATAAGGTGTCTGACTACATCGCCAAGCTGCGCTTTTCAGTGCCTGGCGTGGGTTTGATTTCGCCACCGCCGCATCACGATATTTATTCGATTGAAGATTTGGCGCAGCTTATTCATGATTTGAAAAACGTGAATCCTGCTGCTGACATCTCCGTCAAGCTAGTTTCAGAAGTGGGCGTGGGCACAGTGGCTGCGGGTGTTGCAAAAGCCAAGGCAGATCACGTCGTGATTGCTGGTCATGATGGTGGCACCGGTGCGTCGCCATTGTCATCGATTAAGCATGCCGGTACACCTTGGGAATTAGGATTGGCTGAAACTCAGCAGACACTGGTGTTAAACCAATTGCGTAGTCGTATTCGTGTGCAGACGGATGGTCAGATCAAGACCGGTCGCGATGTTGTCATTGGTGGCTTGCTAGGTGCTGATGAGTTTGGTTTTGCGACGGCGCCGCTAGTTGTCGAGGGTTGCATCATGATGCGTAAGTGTCACCTCAATACCTGTCCAGTGGGTGTGGCTACGCAAGATCCTGTGCTGCGTGCAAAATTCCAAGGCAAGCCAGAGCATGTCGTGAACTACTTCTTCTTTGTGGCGGAAGAGGCGCGTCAAATTATGGCTCAGCTGGGTATTCGCAAGTTTGAAGATTTGATAGGTCGCGCTGATCTTCTCGATAAGTCGCGTGCAGTGAGCCACTGGAAGGCCAAGGGTCTAGACTTCAGCA
>CANGFL010000258.1 GCA_947453015.1 Oxalobacteraceae bacterium
TCACGTTCACTCATGTTAGCTACGCGATAAAGAACCGAACACCCAAGTAGCCGGTGTGAGCTGAATCATCATTTGGCTGGCAAGCCTGCGGCCGCGCCCAGCGCAGCACCCACAGCAACATCTGAAGCGATTTCAGAGGACGTTTGACCACGCCCACCGCACTGATTCGCCATGTCAGAAGCGTCTACGCGATCAGCTGCATCAAGACCCGTATTCATCGCTAAGATCGGTAGCAATAAGCCACCGGAAAGAAGAATTAAAGCAGGTGAAGCAACCATAGTGGCTGTTTTTAAGTCTTTGTGGACTTCACCTGCAGCGATACTATTGCGGCATTCGCGGCTGGCGTATTGAGGATGGGCGGTATCCAGACTAATTGCTGTTAGCTCAGATTGGCTAGCGCAGCCACCCAAGCTTAGTAGCAAGGGAAACACGACAAGACGGGGCTTCAAAGAAAATCTCATCAGCAGCAAAACAGGTAGCTCAGAATGCCGCCAATGTAGCAACTCTCAGAATTCTTGTAAATAAGAAACTATCACCAAAAAATCAACCAAAGCACACCAAGAATCGCGGCCCATTTGAACAGGTAATACAGCCGCCGGCTATAGGCCTTAAGCTTTTTACTCTGCAATCGCAGTTGGTAGAAGAAGGCAAAAAAACGATTCAGAAAACCGATGCCCTCACCCTCGATATTTTGTGACGCGGCTGACGACATCACATACTTGGCAAATAATCGATTGAACCAGCGCACAGGCGCCGTCCATAACGGCCGCTCTACATCGCAGAACAACACTACGCGCTGATGATCAGTCCGATTCGCTGCATGATGAATAAAGGTTTCATCGAACATCACCGCTTCACCGTCTTTCCAATGGTAGCGTTGACCATCCACTTCAATAAAACATTCGGGATCGTTGGGCGTGACAAGACCTAAGTGATAACGTAGCGAACCCGCATACGGATCGCGATGACGAACGAGTGTTGCACCCGGTGGTAAGGAAGCAAACATCGCTGCTTTGATATTGGGTAGTTGCTTTAACAGTGCCAGCGTCTTAGGACAGCTTTGCGCAGCCGAAGGTAAATCATTGCCGTACCAGTTGAGATAAAAACGCTTCCAGCCAGTGCGGAAAAAAGAATTAAAGCCAATATCGTTGTAGCTGGCAGCAGCACGTATCTGGCCACCCTCTGCCAGTGCCATCGCCTCGTCGCGAATAACTTCCCAATTCTTCGTCAGTAACTGCAGTTCGGGAAAGGCGGATTGATCAATGTAGGCTGTACGTGGGGTACGCGAAAATAAATACATCAGCGCATTGACGGGCGCGATTAAAACGGTGAAATCCGTCAAGGCACGCACTAATCCAAATCGCACAGAACCACGAAAATGCGCATATAGCGCAGAACAAATAAAAATCACTAACACCCAATGGCGTGGTTCCAGCGCCAGACTCATTACTATCCCCTACGATTCACTAAGGTGTGATTCTAGCGCACCGCCGCTGCCCTGACAGGATTCATACGGTCTGCACCCTAGTCGAAAAGAACTCACTGGTTGATTTTCAGGGTCAGTGATGGGTCTGTCGTAAACTGGCGTTATGGCCATCTCTTACTTTCTGCGCATACGGCGGGTGCCCACATGACGACCGCAACCGCCAGCCTGCTGCTGCTTGCGGCGTATTTTCTTTTTTTGCTAATCAGTCTAAAACGACGCGGACAGGTCATTAGCGGACCCTGGCTATTTTTACTGCGCAGCTTTTTCCCTAACTGGCGCTTTTATCACGGACCAGGGAATCAACCGCGCTTATTCTGGCGCATTCACGATGAGAGTCAGCAATGGACTGAGTGGCAAATGTTCATGCCCCGCGCTGAATTTCATTTAAGCGACTGGTTGCACAACCCACGTAACAATCTCACCTTAGCGAATCAAAATCTGGTTGATCATTTGAGTGCAGATATTGTGGCGATGCCGGACGATGGTGATGTGCGCGATCTGGTCACCTATCGCTTAGTCATGCAGCTAGCGCGGCACCTCATTACCTGCGAGTTGCTCTCAACTTCGATCGCACTTCGGATAACACCGACGCACTATCAGTTTCAACTTCGATTGGTTCCTGCGTATGTAGAGCCCGATGAGGATATGGCCGTACTGACCTCACCAATGCTGAGCTGGCTGCCATGAATCTTTACCTTACCGTGCGTGCACTCGAGTGCTTGCTAGCGACCAGTTTGTTACTACAAACACTGGAATTTTTACGGTTGAGCCGCTTCGCTGATGCGCGTAGCGTGTGGTCGTGGCCGCTACAGCGTGGTGATGTGGCACATACCGCTGTCTGGCTGCAAAAGCTATTTGACTGGTTATTTCAAGAACGCGTGCATCAGGCACATTTGCTACTGCGTTTAGGTGCTGCGGCTAGTTTGTATGTTGGCGTCAGCATGGTTAGCGCGATTTTTCTTTTTGCGAGCTCACTAATCATACTCATACGCTGGCGCGGCGCATTTAATGGCGGAAGCGATTTCATGACTATGGTGGTGCTAACTGGATTATTGGTTTCTCAACTAGCACAGCCTTTTGTGGGGTCCGTCATCGCTTGGCGAGCAGGCCTGTGGTACATCACGATTCACGCTATCTCGTCGTATTTCATTTCAGGCGCGATCAAGCTGATTAGCAGCGATTGGCGCAGCGGACGTGTACTGATACATTTTCTGGATGGCGGATTGTACGGACCCTTATCGGATCACAGCCTGTTCAGAAAAAAACCGATTGCCGTGATCGCCTCGTGGTCGTTCATTGTGTGGGAGTGTATGTTTCCCCTCGCGCTAGCAGGGCCGCAGTGGGCCATGCTCTGGTGCGCTATCGCCGCCTTCTTTCACTTTTTAGTGTTTCGATTTTTTGGACTGAATCGATTTTTTTGGGCGTGGGCTGCGAGCTTCCCGGCGATCATTTACTGCTCAACGCAGTGGTGAGGACGAGTCTATCTTATAGCTTGCCTTGCGCTGCCATCTCGCAAGCATCATTCATCGCGCGCGTCGCAACGTCTTCCAACCAAGACAAATCGACTTCGCTATGCGACTCGCAAAAAAACCATGGTTCGCGCGAATCAGGCTCCAGCATCACGCCATAGTCAATCAACTTCCATGCAAACGCACGGTAAAGATCACTATTGGTGATACGCCAGTCACGATAATTAGTGGGCACATTCGGTGTGAAATGAATACCCAGCATTGCGGGTGGGCCCGCGAAGGCATACTCAATACCTGCAGCAGTAAATACACGTCCTAATAAATCTTGAATTTGATTGCCGACCCGATTGACGGTGTTTAGCGCATCTGTGTCGGATAAAATTTTTAAGGTCGCGTGTGCAGCCGATAACGCCACCAAATTACCCGTGTACGTACCACCATGCACCACACCGCCGCGATTCGACCCCACCACGTCCATCACTTCAGCACGACCACCAAATGCCGCAACGGGGTAACCATTACCCATGGCTTTAGCGTAACTGGTGAGATCGGCATAGATACCGTACAGCTCTTGCGCTCCGCCCTTGGCGACGCGAAAACCGGTTTTTACTTCATCGATAA
>CANGFL010000259.1 GCA_947453015.1 Oxalobacteraceae bacterium
ATACCCGTAGCGCAAATTATCGATGGGCAGCAATTGTATGACTGTCGTGTCGCGGCCAGCGACGCGATCTTTTTCTAATAAACGAAAACGATAATGATCTGCTAGTTGTACATGACTAAATTGTGCAAGCCCTGGAAAGCTGCGTGCACCTATTTGACGATCACTAATGATTCGCCGTTCACGTGGCAGATACCAAATAACTTCGTCGCCACGCCGCACAATTTCATTCGGGGGACCATCAAGCATTTCAATCCGCTCAACCGCTTCTTTTGCTTGATGCTTATGAATGATGCGCGATGTATGTAGCGATGGCCCCTGCTGATTGACCAAAATACCTGCGTAATCGAGTCGCTCCGCCGCCTCTCTGGCACGCTCGACGGTGCGCCAGGCAGGGCTAGTTTCGCCCGCAGCTAATTCTCCGGCAGTGAATGCGAAAAAGAGTAGATACCAAAAATAATGCCGTCGACCTAACCAAGCTGAAACCATGAAATTATTTTTGTTACTGCCTAGAGGGTGAAGCGGAATGCACAATCGTTCTCAGTCCATACAAAGATGGTGCAGAACTTTGGTGCCAAAGAATATAGTTCTGTAGCTCTCTTGAATCGGAATTGGGCGATTGCCTATCAGCCACTGCAACCTCAACGGGTGGTGTCGGTATCGGTATTGATAGCGACGCCGAAACTTGCGTCTCTGCTGGCCAATGAAATATCGTGGGCGCGATCACAAAACCTGTCAGCACCGCCGCTGCAGCTGCAGCAGTCGCCGGCCATTTACTGAGCATGTGAATCCCTCGTCGCTTTGTTGGTGCGATGAAGCTAGGCTCGTTGACAAGTTGGAGGGCTAAGCGCTGATCGAAATTTTTTGTGGGTACGTAGACCATCTCTTCGGAGCGAAGTAGATCACCAATGTGATGATACATATCCCATTGCTCACGACCCGACGATTGATACACGGATGACATTACTGATGGCAAAAAAACGGGATCGAGCTCGCCGTCCATCAGTTCAGAAATTTGTTGCTGGTTTTTTTGGTTTTTTTCCATTGCCCTACCTACGCTGTACGACGTAATTCACGACGTAATTCACTTCATAAACAATGACTTTAGTGACTCACCAACGTTTATCGAGAGCGGTACCAAGCAAAGGCCGGAGTTTGACAGCGATCGCTTCGCGAGCACGAAAAATTCGGCTGCGTACAGTACCTATAGGACAGGCCATAGCAACAGCAATTTCATCGTAACTCAGTCCCTCTATTTCGCGTAGGGTAATCGCTATACGTAACTCTTCCGGTAAAGCCTCCATGGCAAAATTGACGGTCTCAGCAATTTGCTTAGTCGCCAACATGGACTCGGGAGTGTTGATATCCCTTAGGTGCTCTCCATCATCAAAAGTTTCAGCTTCTTCTGCATCCGCTTCAGTCGAAGTGGGTGCACGTCGACCTTGCGTCACCAGATAATTTTTCGCCGTATTGATACCAATACGATATAGCCACGTGTAAAAAGCGGAATCGCCTCTAAACTGCGGAAGTGCTCGATACGCCTTAATAAACGCTTCTTGCACCACATCTTCTGCTTCCGCCTGATCTCGAATTAATCGCGATACCAGTCGCATCAATTTACGTTGATACTTCGACACTAGTAACTCGAAGGCTTTTTTGTCTCCGTGTTGAACACGATCGACCAACAGCTGATCTACCTCGCGCTCTGTGGTCAAACCAAAAATCCTCGCACGCGCACACGCCCCGAAACACCGGTTCGATTAAGTGCAAGCTTTGTTGTTGACTTGATTTCAGTTAAGAAGTTCCCCAGAGTCAGGGAACAAGGGACGTTCACATAGGTGTATCGGGATTTTTTCCAGCAATCCAATGACACGCTGTGTATAACTTGCGAAACGCAGCCTCGTGTAGAGAATCGGGCAGCACGATAACCACTCGTATAAATCCATTCGCTGATTGAAAACGAAGCAGTAGCAGCATTGACCAAAGCGTAGAGTCCCGTTGAAGTTGAACTAACTCGCCACGGTCCTGAGGGGCATAACTAAATGACACTGACTCAGGTATCGCGACCTGTTCAGTCTGGCGCAAGTGAATCACGCCATTTCCGGAAATATCAATGAAAAAGATTTTTCTGTAGCGCGCGGCGTAGAGAAAACTAGTGATTGCTGCTGCGGCGCAAAGCAGTATGAGCGACTGATGAAAAACAAGTGCAGAATCTTTTGCCGGGAAATTTACCAACAGTGTCGCTGTCGTTAACAGCAGAAGACCCATAACAACGAGCGCCAATGACAGGATGCGCGAAGGCTGAACAATAACGGAAGTAGCAATCGACATGAAATGAACGCTACGCTATATCGCTCTACGTTTCGTTATCTCAATTAGACAAAGCAAGGATTTCGCTTGGCCAGCGCTGCGAAGAATTAAGGTGCGCGGGAAAAAATCAGGGTTCCGTTCGTGCCGCCAAAGCCGAACGAATTTTTGACTGCGATATCAATTTTCATATCACGCGCTTGATTGGCGCAATAGTCGAGATCGCAAGCAGGATCTTGATTAAAAATATTGATCGTCGGTGGAGATTTTTGATTATGAACGGCAAGCACTGTGAAGACAGCTTCTAATCCACCTGCACCACCCAGCAAATGTCCTGTCATGGATTTGGTTGAATTCACTACAATGTTTTTTGCGTGATCACCTAAGGCGCGTTTAATAGCGACTGTTTCAGCTACATCACCCAGCGGTGTCGATGTGCCGTGTGCATTCACGTAATCAACCTGATCTGGATTCACACCCGCATTGCGCATAGCAGCCACCATGCAGCGTCGTGCACCATCGCCGTCTTCTAGCGGCGCGGTCATATGATGAGCATCGGCACTCATACCAAAACCAAGCAACTCAGCATAAATTTTTGCGCCACGCGCCTTGGCATGCTCGTACTCTTCAAGCACCATCACGCCAGCGCCTTCACCAAGCACAAAACCATCGCGGTCTTTATCCCAAGGACGCGATGCAGTTGCCGGATCATCGTTACGTGAAGACAGTGCACGGGCCGATGCAAAACCACCTAAACCCAATGGAGAAATGGTTGATTCCGCTCCACCCGCAATGATGACATCGGCATCACCGTATTCAATCATACGACCGGCTTCGCCTATGCAATGCAAACCCGTAGTACAGGCTGTGACAATCGCAATGTTCGGACCTTTTAATCCGTATTTGATCGACAGATGACCCGAGATCATGTTGATGATCGAGGCTGGAACAAAGAAGGGGCTGATACGGCGCGGACCACGGTTGGTAAGCTCAGTATGGGTCTGCTCAATCATCGGCAAGCCACCAATGCCAGAGCCGACGATGACGCCTATGCGCTCAGCATTTTCTTCGGTGACTTGAAGTCCGCTATCTTGCATCGCTTGCATGCCGGCGGCCATGCCGTAATGGATAAAGGTATCCATATGGCGAGCTTCTTTGCCGGGCATGTAATCCTCGACGTTGAAGCCTTTGACTTCACCAGCAAAATGCGTAGAGAAGGGACTGGCATCGAAACGTGTGATGGTGGCTATACCTGATCG
>CANGFL010000260.1 GCA_947453015.1 Oxalobacteraceae bacterium
CTTGTCTGCTTGGGAGGAAGCCGAGCAGCGGTGGCGTTCAGGTCAGTGATTCGCGTATCATTAGTTTGTAAGTGCTTGCATTACGGGTAAGTCCAAACTACAAAAATACCTGACCTGATGAAAATTCTTGAATCCCAACCCAAATTAGTAGAACAAGTTCACAAAGCCATACTTACCGAGATCGCAGAGGGTAAGTTACGTCCCGGTGAGCGCATTATTCAAGAGCAGATCGCGCAAGAACTGGGCGTTTCACGACAACCCGTTCAGCAAGCCTTGGTTTTGTTAAAAAATCAGGGCGTGCTTAGCGATGCACCGGGTCGTGGTTTGCTAGTAGCTGCCATGGATCCACACGTCGTGCGACAAATGTACGAGGTTCGCTCCGTCATTGAAGGGCTAGCCTTTCGAAAAGCTGCTGAGAACTTCACTGCGAAAGCCAAGACTCGTGGCGAGCAGTTGCTCGCTGTTGGTCGCGATGCGGTTGAAAGAGGTTCCGTGAGTGACATGATTGCCGCTGACATGGCCTTTCATACATTTATTTATGAACTCGCGGACAATCCTTTGATCAGTTCCGCGATGGAAGCGCAATGGGTCAATAGCCAGCGTGTGATGGGCTCAGTGCTGCTGTCTGCAGATAAACCTCGCGACATTTGGGATGAACATGAAGCGTTGTTCAAACTTGTCGCCACTGGTGATGGTGCAGGTGCAGAGCTGTCAGCGAGGCGACATCTCGATCAGGCCGCCGATTTCATGATTGCGCGTTTGGTAGTACAGCTAGGCTCAGACAATCATACTTAAAGCACTTTTGATTCGCGCCAATCAATAAAAATAATCTTCCTTCATTCAGTAAAGTAAACGACATGGATTTTTCCCTTCCGCCGAGAGCAATAGAGCTGCGCGAGCGTACTCAACAATTTATCGCTGAACAAGTGATCCCGCTAGAAAATGATCCGCGCCAGGATAGCCATGGTCCGCATCCTGAATTGCGTGCTGAGCTAATTGCTCGTGCTCGTGCCGCGGGTTTGCTCACGCCACATGCATCGCGCGAATTGGGTGGGCTAGCGTTGACCCATGTCGAGAAAGCCGTCGTGTTCGAAGAAGCGGGTTATTCATGGTTAGGCCCGACCGCAATGAATATTCACGCGCCCGATGAAGGCAATATTCATTTGATGGAAGAGGTCGCCACACCTGCTCAGAAATCACGCTGGTTGAGTCCGCAAGTGCAAGGCCATACGCGCTCTTGTTTTTGTATGACTGAGCCTTCACCCGGAGCAGGCGCCGATCCGAGCATGATGAAAACCACCGCTGTGCGCGATGGTGATAATTATGTGATCAATGGCCGCAAATGGCTGATTACTGGCGCAGAGGGTTCGACTTACGCCATCATCATGGCGCGTATGGAAGATGGCACGGCAACCATGTTCCTATCGGATATGGACCGCCCTGAAATTAAGCTCGTACGTAATCTTGATGCGATGGATCGCTGTTTTTCAGGCGGGCATGGAGTGGTTGAATTTCATGATCTTCGTGTGCCAGCGACCGATGTATTGGGTGAGATTGGTAAAGGTTTTCGTTATGCGCAGGTGCGTCTTGCTCCAGCACGGTTGACGCATTGCATGCGCTGGCTCGGACAAGCACGACGCGCGCATGAAGTCGCGCTGGATTATGTGCGCAAGCGCGAAGCGTTCGGAAAACCATTGGTTGAGCACGAAGGTGTGGGCTTTATGATTGCCGATAACGATATGGATCTGATGACGGCGCGACTGCACATCTTGCACACTGCATGGCTATTGGATAGTGGCGAGAGAGGTGCGTTTGAATCGAGTCGCGCAAAAGTAGTGTGTTCAGAAGCTGAATGGCGCGTGGTCGATCGATGCGTGCAGATCATGGGTGGCTTGGGTGTGACGGGTGAAACTCCTGTCATGCGTATCTTCACTGACATGCGTGCATTTCGTATTTACGACGGCCCGAGTGAAGTACATCGTTGGAGTATGGCTAAAAAAATCGCCAGCGGTAAAGCGTGATTGCAGGAGAATTATTTGCGCGCTTCCATCTCGATGGTAAGCGCGCATTAATGGTCATTTACTTAGCTCACTGTAATTACGATGGATAAAACAACTCAATCGCGTTTGCGCGCTTGGCTTCAAGCTCAGGGATTCATAGGTAGTGAAGACGTCAGCGTAAAAGCACTCACTGGCGGGCAATCCAATCCCACATTTTTGATTGTGTGTGGAACAGAAAAATTCGTATTACGCAAAAAACCAGATGGTGTGCTGCAAAAATCTGCGCATGCCATTGATCGTGAATACCGCGTAATCAGCGCACTGAAAAATTCGTCTGTTCCCGTACCCGCCGCTCTGGCTTGGTGTGATGATGAAAGCATCGTTGGGACGCCGTTTTATCTGATGTTATTTCTGGATGGTCGTGTATTTGTCGATCAAAGCTTGCCAGGGATAGCTCCCGCAGAGCGCGCTGCAATTTACTACGAAATGAATCGCGTAATTTCGGAGTTACATCAGTTAGATATCGATACGATAGGGCTCGGCGACTACGGCAAACGAGAAGATTATCTGTCGCGTCAGATCAATCGCTGGTCATCGCAGTTGAATGCGTCAACGATACCCGTGCCCGATAGTGCATTGCGCTTGATGGACTGGCTGCCAGCACACCTACCACCACCGCAACGTGCAGCGCTGATTCACGGTGACTTTCGTTTAGATAATTTAATTTTTCACCCAAGCGAGCCTCGGGTGATTGGCGTACTTGATTGGGAACTGTCGACCATCGGTGATCCCGTATCTGATTTTGCGTATCACTGCATGAGTTGGCACATACCGCCTTCGTTATGGCGCGGTATTAGCGGACTCAATCTTTCGCAATTAGGTATTCCTGAAGAATCTATCTACAAACAAACGTATTTCGAAGGACGTGCTGCTACCGATCCTGCGGCATGGCGTTTTTATCTGGCGTTTAATTTATTTCGTATGTCAGCGATCTTGTTTGGTATCGCTGAACGTGCGCAGCAAGGAAACGCGAATTCAGCCGATGCAGTACAAACAGGTGCTAAAGCCGGGCCACTGGCTGATTTAGGTTGCGAGATTGCGGGGATTTAAGGGTTGGCGAGAGAGCCCATTACGCGTCGACTAGGACGCTCTTTGTATTGCCGGTCAATGTAGTCGGTCCAGCGGTTTCGTTTTCCGTCAAAGTCTAAAAATCAATAAAAGAGCCATCCCAAAAACGGATGGCATTTTTATTGATTGGTGGAGGCGGCGGGAATCGGCTCGTAAGCCGGTGCTCGCGTTGCATCGCTCGCCCGCTCGGTCAGCGTCAAGCGGTGCTTGACGAAACCCTGACCTCTCCCCGCGTGGACGCGGGTTAATACACCACAAACCCCCAAATAAAAAACCACCGCAAGGGTGGTCTTTTATTTGGTGGTGGGAACGAACCTGGGTTCGATTTCCGTCTGAAGTAAACTTGTTGGATCCCTATTACTGCATATGGCTGTTTCGGAAGATCGAAGGACTTTGAGCCCGCTTACATCGATGACTCAATCTTCCAC
>CANGFL010000261.1 GCA_947453015.1 Oxalobacteraceae bacterium
CCCCGATGCAATATAGGAAAGCCGCTGTCCTTCTTTGCGAATAACACCAAAGCCGGTAACCCGCAGACCAGGATCAATGCCAAGAATTTTCATGACCCATTATGACAGCAGCGGTCGCTCGGGGTGATGTTGATCAATGCAACCGATTAATGCAACCGATTAATGCCGGAAATGTCGCGTACCGGTGAGCGCCATGACGATGCCGTGTTCATTCGCCGCATCGATCACTTCCTGATCACGCATAGAACCACCGGGCTGCACCACTGCGGTAGCCCCAGCGGCGACTACGACATCAAGGCCATCGCGAAATGGGAAGAACGCATCCGAAGCCACCGCAGAACCTGCGAGCGTGAGACCTGCGTTTTGCGCTTTAATCGATGCAATTCGTGCCGAATCTACACGACTCATTTGTCCTGCACCCACACCCAAAGTCATCCCATTGCCGCAAAAAACAATCGCATTCGATTTGACAAATTTAGCCACGCGCCACGCAAACATCATGTCGTTTAACTCTGACGGGCTAGGCTGTTTTTTGCTGACGATTTTGAATTCGTCTACTTGTACATTTTTCGCATCAGGCGCTTGCAATAGTAGTCCACCACCAACGCGTTTCATGTCCCACGCGTTTTGTTCACGTGCCAAAGGTATTTGCAGCAAACGGACATTTTGCTTAGCTTCAAATAACTTTACCGCATCCGCTGTAAACGATGGAGCAATCAGCACTTCAACAAATTGTTTAGCTACGGCTTCAGCAGCTGCCGCATCGACTTCGCAATTAAACGCGATGATGCCGCCAAAAGCCGACGTAGGATCCGTCTGAAATGCTTTCGCGTATGCAGAAGCTGCATCGCTGCCCACAGCTACGCCGCAGGGATTAGCATGTTTGATGATGACGCAAGCATGCCCATCAAACGTTTTTACACACTCCCATGCCGCGTCGGCGTCGGCAATGTTGTTGTACGAGAGTTCTTTACCTTGCAATTGACGATAGTTAGCCAGTGATCCAGCAAGTGCGTCACTATCGCGATAAAACGCAGCTGACTGATGCGGATTTTCTCCGTAGCGCATTTCCTGCACTTTGGTAAATTGAAGATTGAGTGTGTCGGGATACGCTGAACGCGTTGTATGTGATAAGTCGGTGCCCAAAGAACTCAGATAATTGGTGATGGCACCGTCATAACTAGACGTGTGCGCAAAGACTTTTTTTGCCAATGCAAAGTGAGTCTCGTAACTCACTTTACCTTGATGCATCTTCATTTCTTCCAGCACGCACTCATAATCCAAAGGATCGCAAATCACGACAACGTCCTTATGATTTTTTGCTGATGAACGCAGCATCGCTGGACCGCCGATATCAATGTTTTCTATGGCATCTTCTAATGAGCACTGATCTTTGGCGACGGTTTGCTGAAAGGGGTAAAGATTAACCACCACCATATCAATCACAGGAATCGCATGCTGATCGAGCGCCTGCATATGAGTGGGGAAATCTCGTCGCGCCAGTATGCCGCCATGCACTTTGGGGTGCAGTGTTTTAACTCGTCCATCCAGCATTTCCGGAAAACCGGTGTAATCGGCGACCTCGGTGACTTCCAAACCATGGTCAGCTAATAATTTAGCAGTACCACCGGTGGAGAGAAGCTTGACATTCATCGCTGCCAAGGCGCGCGCGAATTCGAGAACTCCGGTCTTGTCTGACACGGAAATTAATGCTTGTTTGATCATGAGGATGTTCCAGGCGAGTTCAGAGCAAATCGTGCTGCTGTAGCTTTTTGCGCAAGGTGTTTCTGTTTATTCCCAGCATTTCTGCGGCATGGGATTGGTTACCCTCGGCACGCATCATTACGGCCTCAAGCAGAGGCTTTTCAACCGTAGCAATCACCATCTCATAGACATTCGATGGCTCCTGCTCTCCCAGATCCCGAAAATATCTTTCGAGACTTTTCTTGACGACTTCTTGAATATGCTCTTTGCTCATGCTTACTATGAAGGAGTAATCGGTTCACGCGGCCAGCTTTTCAACGGCGGGGGCATATTGTAACCGCTCGCCCAACGCCAATTGCGATTCGAAAAATTCATCGACCGCCGCCAGCTGTGTGTCACATTCTTCAATTAGGTTCATGCGTTGTCGAAAAATTTCTCCACCAACTAAGTCACGCACATACCAACCTATATGTTTGCGCGCTGTTCGAACACCGAGATACTCACCATAAAACGCATAATGCGCTTGCAAATGCGCTGACATGAGTTGCCTAACTTCCTCAACATAGGGTGCAGGCAACACGGTAGCTGTTTGCAAGTAATGCGCTATCTCGCGAAAGATCCATGGGCGTCCCTGCGCGGCACGGCCTATCATCACCGCATCCGCACCGGTCTTTTCTAAAACAAATTTTGCTTTGAAAGGTGTATCGATATCGCCATTAGCCACGACAGGAAGACGGCTCGCTGCCTTAACGGCTGCAATGGTGTCGTACTCCGCTTCACCAGAATAGCCATCAGCGCGCGTACGTCCATGCAAAGTCAGCATCGCGATACCGCTTTCTTCTGCAATGCGTGCAATCGTTAATGCATTTTTGGTTTGCCGGTCCCAGCCGGTACGAAATTTAAGTGTAACGGGTACGTCCACAGCACTGACTACTGCTTCTAACAGACGAGCCACCAAAATTTCATCACGCAACAAGGCCGAGCCACACCAATTGTTGCAAACTTTTTTTACGGGACAACCCATATTGATGTCAATGATCTGCGCACCACGATCAACATTAAAACGCGCTGCTTCAGCCAACATCTGGGGATCAGCACCGGCGATCTGCACCGCTTTCGGTTCCATCTCACCTTCGTGATTAATCCGGCGCGCTGTTTTGACGCTCGCCATAACGCGTGGATTAGATGCAGCCATCTCTGATACGGCATAACCCGCACCTAGCTCTTTGCACAATTGGCGAAATGGCCTGTCGGTCACGCCCGCCATGGGTGCGACAAAGACATTGTTGCGAAGTTGATAGGGGCCGATATTCATAGATATCAAGTGAACAGTACGCGCAGAAAGCTTATTTTATCCGGAGTGACAAACCAGCTTTCACGCCGCTGGATGAGTGCGATCGATTTCATCAAGACCGTCACCTTCGAGATGGGTAGCGTCGGCCCACTGCACCAAGGTGTATTTTTTTCCATCCCAATGCAATCGATTGATCGCTGCATTGATAATGCCAAACTCACGCTTAGCATCGACGGGCATTCCCGTCGCTTCGCGGTAGAGGCAATCTAGCACGCCACCATGCGTCAGTATGAGCAGTCGTTGTGCAGGATGATTTTTGACGATGTTAGTTACCGCATTCACTGAACGCTGATGAAAATCATGCAGCGTCTCCGCTTCACGCTCACCCGCAGGAAAACGAGCATGCAAATCACGCGCTTGCCAAAGCGCGAATTCTTGCGGAAATTGCTGTGCGACTTCTTTGTACATCAATCCTTCAAACACGCCGTAGCACCGTTCACGCAATTGTTCATCAATGATCAAGGGCATCTGATGAACATC
>CANGFL010000262.1 GCA_947453015.1 Oxalobacteraceae bacterium
GATCTGAGACAGCGATGAACTAGAGAACATCGGTTGACCGTTCGCTTCTTCTTCCAAAATAATCTGCAACAAAATACTGCGAGTCAGATCTTCTTCCGATTTAGCATCGACCACCACGAATTGTTCATTAGCCAAAACCAGCTGCTTCACATCAGCTAACGTGATGTAAGAGCTTGTCTGCGTATCGTACAAGCGGCGGTTGGGGTATTTCTTTATTAGGCGCTCCGACGCCTTTTTTGAGCTACTCATGGGGTGGTCCAGTTATTTTGCGTCGCAATGAAATGCCGACATTATGATCAAATTCCGCACGGATATACCGGCGTCGGGGGCCTATAGTGCACCAAAACAATGACTTAGGAAAGTATGTGCTGGGTAAATGGGCATTTATTGCGGCGCAGGAGCCGAATGAATTACAAAATGCTATCAGGTCAGAGCGCGCCGCAGCATTTCAATAAATCAGACCCTCTCAGGCCTTAGCTTTTACATAACGACCCGGCGCTGGTTCAATCGGTGGATGAGCTTTGTTGCCCAGCTTACGCGGCGCCTCTTTCTGCTCCCCGGCGTGACTGGCCAAGAAATCGGCCCACTCACCCCACCAACTACCCGGATGCTCGGTCGCCCCTTCCATCCAGGCACTCGCGGTTTCTGGCAATTTGTCGTTGCTCCAGTAGCTGCGTTTCTTTTTCGCGGGCGGATTAATCACGCCGGCAATGTGGCCGGAAGCCCCTAAAACGAACCGATTATTTTTGCGTTTGCCGGCATTGATCAAATTGGTGCTCGAAAAAGCACTACGCCAGGGCACGATATGGTCTTCGCGTGAGGCATAAATAAAACTAGGTACCTGCACCTTACCAAGATCAATCGGATCACCCGCAACTGACAGCTTGCCAGGAACTTTCAAATTATTTTCCAGGTACATATTGCGCAAGTAATAGCAAAACATCGGACCCGGTAAATTGGTGCTATCAGAATTCCAATACAGCAGATCAAAGGCCGGTGGAGGTTCACCCTTGAGGTAATTCGCTTCCACATAATTCCAGACCAGATCGTTCGATCTAAGGCTGGAAAACGCCGTGGCAAAATCACGGCCCGGCATCAGACCACCCTTGCCTATAGATTGCTCTCGTTGCGCGACCTGAGCTTCATCGACATACACATCGATAGAACCCACATCAACAAAATCCAACATGGTGGTTAACAAGGTCAGGCTGGCAACGGGTTTTTTGCCACGTGCCGCCATCGCCGCAAGTGCGCTTGCCAGCAACGTACCGCCAACACAGAACCCCAAAGCATTAACCTGCTTTTCACCACTAATCTGTTGCGCCACTTCGAGCGCATTGATCACACCTTTTTCTACATAGTCATCCCAACCCAGATGACCCAAGCTCTGATCAGGATTGACCCATGACACGACAAACACCGTGTGCCCCTGCTCAACGGCATAACGAATCAAGGAATTTTCTGGCTGAAGATCAAGGATATAAAATTTGTTGATACAAGGAGGCACAATCACTAAAGGACGTTGATAGACCTGCTTGGTGAGCGGGCGATATTGCAGTAGTTGAATTACGTCGTTTTCAAAAACAACCGATCCCTCGCTAGCCGCGACATTACGCCCTACTTCAAAGGCGGTTTCATCGGTCTGCGATATATGACCTTTACGCATGTCCGAAAGCATCTGCATGATGCCGCGCTGCAGACTCTCACCTTTTGAATCAATGAGGAGTTGCTGAGCCTCGGGATTAGTTGCAAGAAAATTCGCAGGTGACATCGCATCAACGGTCTGCTGAGTCGCAAAGCGTATTTTTTTCTTGGTCTGCTCATCTACTTCGACAGACTCTGCCAAGGCATTTAAAAAATGAGCATTCAGCAAATACGTGGCCGCATTAAACGCATACAAAGGATTCGCTTGCCATGCCGGTGCAGAAAAACGCCGATCAGTAATTTCAGGTTTTTTCGACTCCATTAACCCAGACCACAAAGCAGAAAATTTTTCCGTGTAGTCTTGTTGCAGCTGCATCAGCTTTTCCGGAGGCACCAACGCCATCACGTTTTGCATCTCGCTGTGTCCTGACATTCCAGACATTCCTGGCATACCAGACTGCATCAGGTTCATCATCGATTGCCAACCTTTGGGGTCGGACATCTGGGCCATCCAAGCTTGCGCGTCGTAAGCTGGCTGTGGCTGAGTCTTGCGTTCGGATTTACTCATGCAATCTTCCCCGTCACTCGTTCTTAGGATTTCACGTATGCTGCCAGTTATCCTTTTTTCGGGAACTAGTCACATGCATATCGCTGCAGTTGGATGGATTTATGTCGTGCTGATGATGGCTATTACTGAAGAATCAGTGATAGCAGCCATTATGACTTTTTTCTTTTATGGTGTGTTGCCAGTGTCGATCATTGTTTACGTCGCCGGCACGGGCAGTCGTAAACGACGTCGCCAGCAAGAACAGCTACAAGCAATGCAAGAGCGACAACAAGCCGAGCAGAACGATACGCCGCAAGCTCACTGAACTACTTGATCCAAATCATCGTCGCCATACGACCCGTCACGCGATCGCGTCGAAATGAATAAAACTCAGCCGGTTCGCTCACCGTACAACGCTCTCCGCCCGCTACCTGTCTGACACCCACACTGGCCAGCACTAAACGAGCAAGGGCTGGCAAATTCGCTAAGTACTTACCCGGCTTACCCGCTATCGGCTCAAAGGCTGATTTGGCCGCCGGGCCCAAGTGTTGAAAGGCGGCCAGCACGTCTTCACCAACTTCAAAACGTTCAGGTCCTATGCCAGGCCCCAACCAAGCCACGATCTCATCGCCCCCAGCCTCGCGTAACTGGCTTAACGTGTTTTGTAGCACCCCACTAGCCAAACCACGCCAGCCCGCGTGTGCGGCACCGACTACTTTTCCATTCGCATCGGCCAGCAGCACGGGCATGCAATCAGCCGTCATGATCGTGCAAACCGTACCGCCAGCTGTAGCCATAATGGCATCGGCGCGCGGAGCAGCATCGCTGGCCGATACTCTCTGCGCGTTCACCACTTCAGTGCCATGCACCTGCTCCAGCCAGATAGGATCGGCAGGTAAAAGGTTGCGCAGCAATGTCCGATTTTCAGCCACGGCTTCTGGAGCATCGCCCACATGCGTGCCCAAATTCAACCCGCCCCCACCTTGCGCATCGTCATAGACACCCGTGCTGACACCGCCAGACCTAAGCGTGGAAAGCACGCCCACGCCCTCGGGCAGCTCAGGCCAGTGAATGTCTAAAGTACGCATCGTTTAGCAATTGTCTGGCGAGATGTGATCAAAGCACCATGCCGGCCTGCTGTAGCAAATCGGCCATATCCGCTGGCAAAGCGGCATGCCATTCACTATGAACACCGCTAGTTGGATGCACCAAGCCCAGCCGCTCCGCATGCAAAGCCTGACGTGGAAACACAGACACCAAATGCGCCTTGCCATACACCGCATCACCCACTATCGGAAAACCCAGTGATTGCAGATGCACACGAATTTGATGCGTGCGTCC
>CANGFL010000263.1 GCA_947453015.1 Oxalobacteraceae bacterium
ACCCATTTTTCGGTACGTAGAAACGACCAACTCCACCGGCGATTTAATATGGGTTGCCACCGCTTCATCGCTGTAAAAATCATGCGAGCTAAATATCGTCTCTAAAAAAGGTGCAATCTCATAGCGAGAATCACGTAATAATTTACCCAGCTTCACACGCAACTCAGGCGACACTTCATCACGAACGAAAAAGCGATACAACTTAGTCGCCACAAATTCAGCGGTCACAGGTTGCGCCAATATGATGTCAATTACTTGTACGCCATCAAAATTTCCGCTGCGTCCTAAAACTTTTTTTACATCCGCATCATGCTGAGCAGGATTAACGACAAACTCTAGACCTCGATAATTCCAACCAGTGAAAGCACGTGCTGCTTCACGAATATCTTCTTCGGTGTAATTACCCACGCCCATGGTGAACAGCTCCATGATTTCGCGGGCAAAATTTTCGTTCGGTGCACCCTTCACGTTCACTGCAGCATCCAGATAAGCCAGCATCGCAGGATCTTTCGCAACGCCGATCAGCAGATCGCGAAAATTTCCCGTGGCTTTGGCTCTAAATAATTCGTTTTGCTTGAGCATTTTGCGATAGTCACGCACTTTTTCATCGCCAGTAGCGAAGTGTCCATGCCAGAACAGCGTCATTTTTTCTTCCAGCGGACGACGGGTGGTCAGCATACGATTAGCCCACCAATAGCCAATTCGCTGACTTTCTAATTTGCTCGCACGTAGCCAGTACAAGTAACGATCAGCCACCTGTTGAATACGGCGATTACCTTCCGGCTTTACCTTCACGCCCAGCGATTGCCCTGTGTCGCGTGCTAATTCAGTGGCAGCAGGGCGAGACGTGGCAAATGGCTCCAAACCCGCATCAAAGGCCCCCGAGTGTTCAAACGCGGGCTGAGGGTTGGCGATGCGCTGATAACGCACCAAGCGACGTACCGCCTGACTGGGCGAGAGTTTGGCAAATGCGTTGATTTCCTCTGGTGTGGCGCCAAATCCCGTGCGTTCCAACAGGTGTGCAGCGCGTTCGCGATTCCAATCGGTGTGATTGATAGGGCTCAGATCATTGGTCCAGCTAGCCGGGGCCGCCAGCGCCGCCGAACTTACGAAGGTTGCCAATGCGAGTGCGATAGAAGAAGGAAATTTAAAGCCAGAAGTCACAATAAGATGGCCGCATGGGAGCAGCGGAAAAGTAAAGAAATAGCCGACTAGTCTAAGTAGACCGACCGGTCATTGCAATCAGACATTTCATGAATTGATGGCATTCATTAGCACCGAACTGAAGCTATCTTAAAGTTTAAATAACTAATTTGTACTATAGCTTCATTTGTCGTTGAAATCTGCTTACCAACGCCGTGCAGGATCAAACGAAATCGCGCACAATCTCGCTCACGACAATAACAATATCCCTTGCGCCTAAGGAGCTCCATATGAATTTCAAAAATACGATACGTACGACGCTAGCACTAGCCGCTCTCTGCTCTATAACCGTTGTCGGATTAGTAAGTGCCGAAGATACCGATAAGGCCTTGCTAGAACGAGCAAAGAGTCTCTTTAAGCCTTTGCCTGATACATCGCGGGTTGATGATTATCCTCATTCGGCAGCGAGGGCTGAGTTAGGTAAAGCGTTGTTTTTTGAAACTCGCGTCTCTACAGACGGACGTATGAGCTGTGCGGCATGTCACAACCCGACTTACCATGGCGCTGATTCGTTATCATTATCTGTCGGTTTGCACGGCAAAAAATTACCCCGTAACGCCCCCACCGTGTTTAATACATCTTTACTCGTTGCGCAGCACTACGGCGGCAATCGTATGACGGTGGAAGAACAGGCGATGAAGGCTCTACTCAGCCCACTCGCATACGGTAATAAAGATTATCCTGAGGCTGAAGCAAAACTTAAATCTCTGGGTTATACGAAAAAATTTGAAGAAGCATTTCCGAATGAGAAGGAACCGGTCACCGCTGAAAACTGGGCTGCAGCTATTGGCTCATTTGAACGCACACTGCTAACTCCAGCGCCATTTGATAAGTACCTCAAAGGCGATCAACGAGCGATCAGCAAAGAAGCCAAAATCGGTTTAGATAAATTTATGAGCGTCGGTTGTGCTGGCTGTCACAATGGAACGACCGTTGGTGGACAAAGTTTTCAGAAATTTGGTTTGACTGAAGACTACTGGCTAGCGACTGGAAGTAAAGAGCAAGAAATTCTCAAAGGTCGCGACAAAGGCAAGTGGCATGACACGCAAAAACCCGAAGATATGTTTATCTTCAAAGTGCCGCAGCTACGTAATGTCGCTATGACTCCACCCTACTTTCACGATGGTTCGGTGGCGAAGCTCGACGATGCAGTGCGTGTCATGGCGCGGCTGCAGCTGGGCAAACAGCTGAGTGATGAGGATGTTAAACACATCGTCGCATTTTTGCAGACGCTGTCGGGCGACGTACCCGCACAATTTGCTAAAGCCCCTGCTCTGCCTGTAGCTCCGTATTCAAACTAAATCTTTTCAACTCATGAGGTTGTTCATGCTCTCGCTCGGCGTTGGGTTGTTAATCAACTCAACGCTGGCTATAGCCTTTGAGCGATCTGATGGAGCGACTGTTCGCTGCGAAATCGAACGAAACGGTCAACAACACGTTGTTGAAGAAATTTGGTTAGGCCATGGTGACCAAGGCGATCGTCACCCTGAGCTGGGTGGTGCCGCCGCCGTGGTTAGGCCTAATGCACAAGGTTGGCCAGTAATATTTTTCGATTCGGTCGTATTCAAAGCGATGTTGGAAAAAGATCCGCATATGTCGGATTTTATTTTTTATCATGAATGCGCTCATGCCCAAGATGAGCGGCGCAATGAAATCGAAGCCAACTGTGAAGCGTATCTCGAACTCGATAAGCTTGGAATGTTATCAACGGCGCGTATTGAAGCACTGGCTGCAACTCACACCAAAATGCGACGACTGCCTTCTCGCTATGGTGGAAGCGGTGAAGTGTTTTGGGAAAAGACACTGGCCTGTGTAAATAGTCGAATTGAAAATACGGCTGGTCAGTAATTGATCCTTGCTGCATCTTTGCCTCACCCTCGGTATAAATCATCGCTAATTTCTGCTTACCATCTTAAAGCGCATGATAAAAATTACTATTTCAATATCAATATTTACTTATAAAATAAGGGTATAACTCATATAAATAAATTATGGTATATTTTAAATATCCAAACTCGATATTAAAGTAGCCAAAATGAAAGGCATCATCTTTCGCGAATTCATCGACATGGTCGAGGCACAATTCTCTGCTCAAATGGTCGATGACATTATTCAAGCCTCAACCCTTGAGTCTGGAGGCGCTTATACATCGGTAGGTACCTACCCGCACGACGAAATGTTTCAGCTAGTTGAACATCTTTCGATTCGTTCTGAAATCCCCATCTCCGGCTTACTAAGGCATTTTGGTCATCATTTATTTCATCGATTTACGGTTATACATCCGGAATACATTACATCCCACGAGAGTGCTTTTGAGCTATTAAAAATA
>CANGFL010000264.1 GCA_947453015.1 Oxalobacteraceae bacterium
AATCAAACTGCCCAACCGGAATCAGCGTTGCTACATTATCGGGATCGATAAATTCTTCTACCCTAGTCACGACGCAGTACGGGTTAATCTGCGCAATGCGCTCCGCTAGAGCATCAACTTTGGATTGACCCAAGGTATCCGTGAGTGCGTGTAGTTGACGATTGACGTTCGATTCAGACAGATGATCGAGATCGATCATGGTGATTTTACCGATAGCGCTACGCGCTAATCCCTCCACCGCCCACGAACCTACGCCGCCCACGCCAATCACGCAGACATGGGCTTGTTTAAATGAAGTCAGCGCAGATTCGCCATACAAGCGCGCGATACCGCCAAATCGACGTTCAAAATCGATCACATCGGAATCTGGTGAAATTAAGGGGAGTACAGTAGTCATACCAGCATTTTAACGGACAGCGCGAACGAGTATCCTCTACACTGTTACATTCCCAGATAATAATGAGCCAGCTGCTGACTGCAGTACTCATAATTTTTTACAGTGTCTTTATCTTCCCCGCTTTTTCGGCTAATCGCCGTCGCCGTCACCGCGCATGTGGCGCTGGGTGCAGCGCGTGTCACAACGGCGCTGTATGCATTATCGCTGCATGCTTCCGCATTTACGGTTGGAACATTGATTGCGCTATTTGCTCTGTTTCCCATGATGTTAGCCGTACCGATGGGGCGAGTGATTGATCGCATAGGCATGCGCAAACCATTGATGGTCGGCTGTTTACTCGCTTCAACAGGCGTATTACTGGCTGCATCGATTCCCGGCCTGACGGTTCTCTATCCCGCCGCCATGTTGATAGGTACTGGCTTCATGGCGATCTTCATCGGCACTCAACATGCGGTGGGCGTAGTGTCTGCGCCTGATCAACGTACAGCCAGCTACAGTCGGCTATCGCTGGGCTTTTCCATTTCATCCTTTACTGGACCGTTGATTGCAGGCTTCATGATTGATCATGCCAGCTACTCATATGCGTATTTAAGCTGCGGTATGTTCACACTCGCTGCGTTAGCATTAACTGTTGGTGGCGCGCTTTCACACGTAACGGCTCAACCTGCCGAGCATCACATTCGCAAAGGGAGTCCGCTGCAATTACTGCGCGACCGCGAACTTAGCCGCGTATACATCATCGGTATTTTATTGGCCGCAGCTTGGGATATGTTTAGCTTCGTGACACCTGTACGTGGATCACAACTAGGCTTTTCAGCTTCAACCATAGGGATGATTCTTGCCAGCTTTGCAGCCGCGACGTTTGTAGTTCGCTTGGCAATGCCGGGGATTGTTCGGCGCTATCGAGAATGGCAGATACTTACAGTAGCTCTTAGTGTGGCCGCCCTCTGTTATGTGGCATTTCCTTTTATGGATACACCCATCACGCTCGCTGCCACCGCCGTGTTACTTGGACTTGCCTTAGGAACGGGGCAACCGAATGTATTGGCTTTGCTGCACACGATCGCACCGGCAGGGCGTGGCGCTGAGGCGATTGGTATTCGTGCGACTATAGGGAATGCCAGTTCCGTCATGATGCCAATAGCCTTTGGCGCTGCTGGTGCAACACTGGGTATGTTTGTCGTATTCTGGAGCCTTAGCCTGGCCATTGCTACCGGAATACCCATAGCAGCGAGTAAAGCGATGGCGCAGTCTCGAAAAAAATTATCGACTTCACAGGAATAAAACCGAATGTCTATTGCTGATTTACGCCGCGACTACAGTCACGCGACTTTGTCTGAACACGAAGTAAACGCTGATCCCATACTTCAATTTGGCGCTTGGTTTAAACAAACCTTAGCAGCTGAAGTACCTGAACCCAATGCGATGAGCCTGGCCACTATCGGTACCAACGGCCGTCCCTCTTCGCGGATTGTGCTGTTAAAAGATTTCGCTGAACGCGGCTTTACTTGGTACACCAATTACGAAAGTAAAAAGGGGCATGATCTGGCAGCGCATCCTTTTGCTGCTCTGACCTTTCATTGGGTCGAACTGGAACGTCAGATACGCATCGAAGGATCGGTAGAACGCGTAGCTGAAGCTGATAGCGATGCGTATTTTCAGATACGCCCTATCAAGAGTCGCTTAGGCGCGATTGCTTCTGCACAGAGTCAACCTATCGATAGTCGCGAGCATTTAGAAGAAAAATTTGCGCAAGCAGAAGCACAGTATGGTGAGACACCACCACCGCGCCCCGCTCATTGGGGTGGCTATCGGTTAAAACCTACCTGGATAGAATTTTGGCAGGGACGCCGCTCACGTCTGCACGACCGTATTGTGTACACGCTAGAGTCCGATGGACAGTGGTCGCGTCAGCGACTTCAACCCTAACGCTGACAGAGTCTATTTTTTACGTAACTTATCCGTAAATACTTTTCTGAATTTTGCGACCTTTGGTGCCACCACAAAGGCGCAATACGATTGCAGCGGATGGTTGACGAAATAATTTTGGTGATACGACTCAGCGGCATGAAACACAGGCGCTTCAAGTAATTCAGTCACAATCGGCGCATCCCACACATGCGCCATTTCTGCCATCACCTTACGCGCAACGCTCATCTGCTCTTCACTGTGCGTGTAGATGACTGAACGATACTGAGTACCGACATCATTGCCCTGACGGTTCAATGTGGTGGGGTCATGAATCGTAAAAAACACTTCGAGTAATTCGCGGTAACTGGTTTGCTGAGTATCGAATTCTATGCGCACCACTTCTGCATGCCCGGTCTGACCGCTGCACACGGATTCGTAATCTGGATGAGGAGTTTGACCGCCGCTATAGCCTGACTCGATGCTAAGTACGCCGCGCATCTCTTGATAGACCGCTTCTAAACACCAAAAACATCCACCACCCAACGTTGCGATTTCGGTTGTCATAATTCACTCCTGTTGATTCGATAGATTGACTGATGCCGATTTTTCAATCGCTGAAAAATGCAGCGTCTGTAAATCACGCAATGAAGGCAAGATAATGCTTGTTAACGATTCAACGTTAAATATCGAACCCGTTACCCATTGCGATGAAGCTGTGGGTAAAAGCTTAACGCATAATTCACTCAGACTCAGGTAATCAATTACACCGGATGCGGAAGGCAGTAGCAATGACTTTACTAAGGGATTTTCTTCATTCACTTCCGGTTGGAAATGACACCAGTCCGCTAACAACTGCGGTAAATAATGCGTAGTCTTACCAACTATCGTCATGTGATCATCCACCACAATATGCGATATGTCAGCTTGCTGCATGAATGACATGGCAGCCTGGGTGGATACACCTTCCAACGGCATGAATGCCGCTCCAATGCGTAACAAAGCAGCGTATAAAACAACTATATCGGGATGCGATGAGCCTACATATGCAATCGTCTGACCTTGCTCCACACCCCACTCACCTTGCAAACGCGCAGAGGCGCGTTCAATCCGCGACCAAAATCGGCGATAGGTAATCAATCGCTCTGGTAACCAGTGACACAATAGATCGCCATGCTCGTGCGCATGCTCCGATAGCATCGCAAGTAATCGGGAAGATTCAAT
>CANGFL010000265.1 GCA_947453015.1 Oxalobacteraceae bacterium
AGTCATCAAACCATTCACCAAACCAATTTTGTCGTGCAAAGGCTTAACCAATGGAGCTAAGCAATTGGTCGTACACGAAGCATTTGAAATAACGGTATCGGATGATTTAAGTACATTTTGATTCACGCCGAATACGACGGTGGCATCAACGTCTTTACCGCCAGGTGCGGAGATAATGACTTTTTTCGCGCCACCCTTAATGTGTGCAGACGCTTTTTCTTTGGTGGTGAAAAAACCAGTGCATTCCAACACCACATCAACGCCCAATTCGCCCCAAGGGATATCAGCAGGATTACGCTGCGCGAAAACACGAATCTTGTCGCCATTGACAATCATATGGTCGCCATCAACAACGACCGTACCCGGGAATTTTCCGTGCGCGGTGTCGTAACGTGTCAGATGCGCATTTGATTCGGCATTACCGAGATCATTGATCGCAACAATTTGAATATCATTTTTTTTGCCGCCTTCGTAGTGAGCACGAAGGACGTTGCGGCCGATGCGGCCATAGCCATTGATGGCAACTTTGATGGTCATGAGGATCTCCTAAAACTTGTAATAGAAATGGGTCTCTTTGCAAATCAGTGAAGTACTGATTTGACAGTAGCCACGACGTTCTCGGTCGTGAAACCAAAATGCTTGAATAACTGGCCAGCTGGAGCGGATTCACCAAAGGTATCAATACCCACCACCGCACCATCTAGTCCAACATACTTAAACCAAAAATCGGTAACACCCGCCTCCACCGCAACGCGCGGCAAGCCCTTGGGCAGAACGCTCGCCTTGTAGGCTGCATCCTGACGGTCAAACACATCGGTGCTTGGCATGGAAACCACTCGCACCGGAATTCCTTCAGCACTCAAGGCCTCTGCTGACTTCATCGCCAGCTCGATTTCTGAACCGGTAGCAATCAGTACGGCTTTGGGATTCGCTACATCCTTAAGTATGTAGCCACCGCGACGAATTGCATCGACTTGAGTTTGAGTACGCTCCATGAACGGCAAATTTTGCCGCGAAAAAATCAATGTTGTTGGTCCATTCTTGCGGCTGATCGCTTGCGCCCAAGCCACTGCGGATTCCACCGTGTCGCACGGACGCCAATTATCAAGATTAGGAATCAAACGCAAACTAGACACTTGCTCGACTGATTGGTGCGTCGGACCATCTTCACCCAAACCAATCGAATCATGCGTGAACACAAACAGTGAACGCAGTTTCATCAACGCTGCCATACGCAGTGCGTTGCGACTGTAATCCGAAAAAGTCAAAAATGTCGCGCCAAACGGAATGTAACCACCATGTAGTGCAATGCCATTCATGATGGCACTCATACCAAATTCACGTACACCATAGTTAATATGGTTACCGGGTTGCCCAGCACGAACCGCAATACATTCTTTCCAGTTAGTGAGATTGGAGCCAGTAAGATCTGCTGAACCACCCAACAACTCAGGCAAAGAAGGTGCGAGTGCTTGAATGGCGTTTTGACTGGCCTTACGCGTTGCAATCGTCTCTTTTTTATCAACACATGCTGCAATCATGCGCGCAACTAGCTGCTCATAATCGGCGGGCAGATCACCTTTCATGCGGCGCTCTAGTGCAGCGGCTTCCACAGGAAATTTTTGTTGGTACGACGTAAAGTGAGTTGTCCACTCAGACTGTAGCGCAGCGCCTTTTTTCTTGGCATCCCAAGCTGCATAGACATCCGCAGGAATTTCAAACGGTGGATGTGACCAGCCTATCGCTGCACGCGTAGCAGCAATTTCAGCATCGCCTAACGCTGACCCGTGGACTTTGTCCGTGCCCTGCATAGTTGGGGCACCTTTACCAATCACGGTCTTGCAGCAAATCAGTGTAGGACGATCTGATTTTTTAGCTTTAGCAATCGCCGCGTCCAGTGCAGCTACATCATGACCATCGACATTCGGCAGTACATTCCAGCCGTAGGCTTCGAAACGTTTTGGGGTGTCATCACGGAACCAACCATCAACGTTGCCGTCGATAGAGATACCGTTATCGTCATACATGACGATAAGTTTTGAAAGCTGCAGCGTACCTGCAAGCGAACACGCTTCGTGACTAATGCCTTCCATCAAACAACCATCACCGATAAACACAAAGGTATGGTGATTAATGAGATCGAAGCCTGGTTTATTAAATTCTGCCGCCAACAGTTCCTCAGCGAGTGCCATACCGACGGCATTGGTAATGCCTTGGCCCAAGGGTCCGGTGGTCGTTTCAACTCCCGGTGTGACGTCAACTTCGGGATGTCCCGGCGTTTTTGAGTGTAGTTGACGAAATGCTCTCAACTCATCCATGGACAGGTCGTAACCCGAAAGATGCAAAAGTGCATATAAAAGCATGGAGCCATGGCCGTTTGAGACCACAAAGCGATCGCGATCCATCCATTTCGGATCGGCCGGGTTGTGTCGCAAGTGCTTGCCCCAGAGTGCGACAGCGATCTCTGCCATTCCCATAGGCATACCGGGATGACCAGAGTTAGCTTTTTGCACAGCATCCATGGCCAGCGCGCGAATCGCATTAGCCATTTGGGTGTTAACGGAAGAAGAAGTCATGTTGCGAAAAATGCAGTAGAACTACGTGGAATTAAGCTTGCAAGCCTGGTTCTGCAACGCAAACCGGAAAACCTTAAATGTTACCAGAGTATGGCAGCCCGCTTACAATGGTTCTTCCTCTAAAACTCAGTGCTTGCCTGCACCACCGACCTTAAGCTATGCCACGCTTTTATTGCCCTCAGCCCTTAGAGCTCAACGTAGTGCTGAGCTTGCCGGATGCGATTGCGCATCACATTCAGGTTTTGCGCTTAAAGGAAGGCGAGGTCGTCACTCTTTTTAATGGTGAGGGTGGCGAATACGCCGCCAGCATCGAGCGCATAGAAAAAAAACGGGTTGAAGTTCGGCTGAAGGCCTTTTCAGCTCGAGAAGCGGAACCGACGCATGGCATGGCGTTAGCTCAGGTGCTGCCCGAAGGCAGCAAAATGGACTGGATCATAGAGAAAGCTGTCGAGCTGGGGGCAACGTCGATTCAGCCACTGCTATCTGAGCGCTCTGTGATTCGACTTAACGCTGAGCGAGCCACCAAAAAAATGAGCCATTGGCAGGGCGTTTTGGCTGCGGCATCCGAGCAATGTGGACGTAACCGGTTACCCCACCTTAACGAGCCACTCCCTTTTCTGAGCTGGATAGCTCAGCAAGACCTGCATCCCCGCTTGCTACTGTCTCCACGCGGCAGCCAAACGTTATCGGGCTGGGCCAAACACCATCCTGCTCAAGCAGTGACGTTAATTATTGGACCAGAAGGTGGTTTGACCCCAGTGGAAGAGCAAGCGGCGATTAAACACGGGGCACTGTGCCTGACTATGGGCGAGCGCGTATTACGCACCGAAACCGCTGGTCTGGCAGCGATGGCTGCTTTGCAATCGATCTGGGATGGGCTGTAAATCCGGTAATAAAAAATCCCATGCTCGAATCCCTTGCTGACACGGGTTTACCAAATTGGATTGGC
>CANGFL010000266.1 GCA_947453015.1 Oxalobacteraceae bacterium
ATGGAAAGCAGGGTACGAGCCTGAGCGTATAAGTGTAGATTCGACAAAGCTCATGCTTCAAACAGAGCTAACTCATTCGTCAACTAGCTAAACATCTACTAGTTTGCTTGGAGGCAGGTCTTTTACTTAATGCAGTGATAGCTGAGGCGGAATACCTTCGCAGTATCTTGATACTAACTGTAGGTTATCAACGCGACGTTCAGGCGGTATCCATTCACCCACTTCAATTAAAAAATCATCCAGTGTTTGCCACAGATCGAGGCTGTCTATATCTTTGCTATGGCACCAAAGATGAAATACACCGCCTTGTCGTAGTGCATAGGCTAAAAGATGGCGCATGCGATCTAACCAATCGCCGTCTTGTAAAACTAATTCGCACAGTGGCCAACGCTCTCGCCACGATGGCTGTGATAAAAAATTACGTAACAATACTCGGCGTGGATGCGGATAAAACTGCAGGCTGGTCGGTAATTCCAGAGGTTGTCTGCCTGTATCAAGACGAAAATTCTGTGTGGTGCGTGCATAACGAAATCCAGCGGCCCTCACCATGCCACAGTGAATAGGTCGATATTTACCGCCGGGATAACAAAAGCCCTCAATAGATTTTCCTACGATATCTTGTAAAGCTAACTTACCTTCAGTAATTTGTCTGAGCGCCTCATGCATTTCTAAGTTGGCGAGATAGCGGTGCTCTAAGGTATGTGAGCCTACATCAAAATTTTCTGCTAGTTCCCGCATCTGTGATGCTTGAAGTACCGGATGGCCTTCGGAATTACGAATAGGAATATGAAAACTGGCGGGTATGCCGCGCTTGTGTAGTAGTTCGGCTAAGCGCATGTCGAGTGGATGACCATCATCGACCGAAAGACTAAATACAGTGTGCTTCATACAATGAATTGGCTAGCTGTCATGGTGTTTTCCTGCTGCGTCGTTGCTGGTTGTACCAATGTATCCATCCTGTCAATCTCCCTAGGGCAATGGCGATACCTTGCTTGAATTCGGCACCTACGTGCCCCTTTGCTAATGGCTTGATCAGCGGAGAAAATAATCCACGAATAATCACCCACAGAGGTAAATTATGTTTCGCATACATAGCCCCAGTGCCGCGCGCTCGTAGCAGTGCTGAACGTCGTGTCACCTGACTACTTGGATCATTTTCTGTATCCACACGATGATGAATTTTTGCGCTGGGTTCGTGCGCAATGACAGCGCCTGTGCGAAGTGCACGTAAAACAATGTCAGTTTCTTCCCCAGCACCAAACCATTGACCTATACCTAAGCGTCCATCAAAGCCACCGACATCACGAATCAATGTGCGGCGCATGAACAGAGTGATAGATGAAACGGGATAATCTCTGAATCTCGATGAGCGCTTCCAACTGAGTAATCCGGCTGGATGCATGTCATTTTGTTCTACCCATTGGCAAATGACGCCTTGCGGAGCATCGGCTTGCTGGGTTCTTTCCATGATTTGCGTTAATGAATCTGGCTCATACCAGCAATCATCATCAGGAAATCCCAGCCACTGTCCAGTGGCAATGTCACTACCTGCGTTTCTTGCTAAGGCTAAATTGGGTGGGTGATGCCATAGGTGGCGAATCACTAAGCCTAGACACCGAGCTCTGATCAAGATGGCTTGCAAGCGCTGATCAGTGTTTTGATCAACCACGATAATTTCGAAATCACTAAACGTTTGAGTGGCAAGCGAATCAAATAGTCTATGCAATTCATTAGTGCGACCAACTGTCGCCAGAATGAGCGACAGCTTACGTAGGCTTCGCATATTTTTGATTCGTTTGTAATAGTTGACGAAATTTACGAATATGAAAGCGAGCCAGATGGAGCATTCGCGCCAGTGGATCTTGTGGCGCATACTTCAGACGAACTTGAAGGTCTTCACGTAATGCAGCCATGCGATTTGCTGTTGACAGGCTTCCTTCATGCTCTCGAAATGCGGTCAGGGGGAAATTCAGTTGAACTGGAGTGGCCATCATGGAAAGACGTAACCACAAATCATAGTCCATAGCGTAGCGTAACTCTGTGTTGAAGCTGCCTGCTTTTTGTATTAATTCGCGCGTTACAAACGTGGCGGGGTGAGGAATGAAATTACCTTTCAACAGAGCTTGGCGCGTAAAGGGCGGTGCTTTGAAATTTTCGGGCCTAAGCTTGCCATCAATCAGAGTAGATGTTCGCCCAAAGAGCCATTCACATCTCGTGGCATTAAATCGTTCAGCGATGGTGGCTAATACGTTAGCGTGCAGGTAAAAATCGTCCGAGTGTAAGCAGGCAATAATTTTTCCAGTTGCTTCTGCAATACCTGTATTCATGGCATCGCTAATACCAGCAGCAGGTCTATGGAGCAATTTGTAAGGACTAGTAATGGATTGAATTTTTTTAAGTGTTCCATCCGTAGATCCACCATCAACAAAAATATAGTCAATGCTGACTGAATTTTGGCGTAACACAGAGCGTATCGATTGTTTTAACCACTGAGCACTATTGAAAGTGCAGGTAATGATAGAAAAATCAGGAGTCGTCATTTGAATTCAATACCGAGTAGTGAGTGGACCAGGAGGAAGTGCGTAAAAGTTCAGTAAAACACGAGCCGCCTGCATAGCATTTGATTGATATTGAGAGGGGGCTGTTTTGATTGGGTGAATACTAAAGTTTAGTAATCCCTTTACCAATGACAGCATGTCGTCAAATAGTTGTAGTTGTGATTCGTTGTTGGCATAGATTGATAATTCTGGTGTGCCTCCACGCCGCAAGGCAAAGAAAACCTTGCCGAGTGCAAGTGCTTCAAGCACAGTCGTTGCGCACGATTCTTCGCAGATAGATGGCACAACAATCGCAGTTGCAGCATTCGTTAGTTGTAAAGTTTGTTCACCTGTCTGCCAGCCAAGAAATGTCACCCATGGGAAGTCTTTACGAAGTGCAGCTTCATCGGGGCCGCTACCAGCTACACGTACCTGCAGGGATTCATGTGAATGTCTTGCTAACGTTCGTAAAAATGGATCGACGCCTTTGGCATCGTAAAGTTTAGCGGCGATAAAAACTTGGGTACGATTAGATAGGGGTAGATTAGTCGACGTATCTGGCTCAGCTAACGTTAAGCGTATGCTTTCGCTATCAATAAAATTATGCAAAATCATTCCATTCGCTGAAAGACCAAAGCAGCGCTGCATATTAGATCGCAATTGTCGCGAAACAAAAATTGTTTTATGGCGATTTATTCCCTGTTTGACTTCGTCTCGGTATTGATCAACCGCATAGGCAGAAACTAGACGTTGTAGGGTATTCGGATGTTTGCTGCGGCATTCTGCGCAGGTGAAAGAGTCAATACTGGTGCACACGTCATTATTTCTAAAGCGAGTATGAGTTAAGCAGTCGCTACCTTGGTCATGCCGAGTTTGAATAAAATTAATGTGTTCAGGTAAATGAAAAGCAAGGTTAGGAAGATGACCATGATAGTGAACCACGTCATAGTCTGAGCTGCGCCGCAATATGGCTCTGGCAAATCGTTTA
>CANGFL010000267.1 GCA_947453015.1 Oxalobacteraceae bacterium
GATTTGGAGAAAATACCTTCATAGGTATTTAAGTTGTCCACGCGACTAGGCACAATCACCAACTTTGGTGGATTACGCATACGCGAATTGAAAACGAACGAGAAACGATTCACAAATTCGAGCGTACTGTCTAACTCAACACGAGACAACGAGCTTGGCACTAAGACCAAGTCAAATTCAAAGAGAAAATCTGGAGGCAGAACATCGGTCCAAGTCAGATCGACAATGACAACTTCCATAGTCTCAACGGCCTTGCGCAAGGCTTCCTTAGCTTTGAGTAAGGCAACGCCTGAACCTTTAGCATTAGGCAGATCAACCGTCTGGCAATGAATACCTATGGGATAGGCTTTTTTCACCCATTTACCCGAGGTTGCCTGATGGTCGAAGTCTACTAGCGTGGTCTTTTTACCCGATATGTAGGAAAAGTAAGCCGCTAGATTGGCAGATACAGTACTTTTGCCAACACCACCCTTTTGGCTAGTAATCAGTATTTTTAGTGCCTTGCTCATGGGAATCCTCTGATTTTCATGCAAGCCATTGATTTTTTGGATTATTCCCCTAAAAGTATTGCTTTCAAGGAAATTTTGCCATAATATAACTCTTAGTATAGATCAATATTTTTCGACAACACAACAGTTTTCTACAGGAAAGATTTGATTATGGCAAAAACATCGTCAAAGCCGACCATGATGCGTTTCGAGCCCAAGGCTGGCTGGACTGAAGCAACCACCGCTGAAGTCGTATCGATTCATGATCATCCCCGCAAAGAAGCCCGCATAGAACCCAGCGTGGAACCCCGCAGCGAGACTAGAGTTGAATCCGCCGAGGTTGAACAGTTTTCAGCTGAAGCTCTGGTTAATCTGGGCGAATCCATCCAAGACGTATTCGATAGTCTGCAAATCAACGATCCTCGCCTGCAAGCATGGAACCAAGTACATGCAGCGATTAAATTGATAGGCACCAAGCTACAAGAGAAGAAAGCCCTCGAAGACCGTATCCAAGCACTCACACATGAAGTTGAAAGCGTGCGTAATCTGGCGTCGGAATTAGTCTCTTCGGCTTACCGTAGCGAACAAGAAGTTCATGAAACATCACGACTGCGTATGCAAGTCGCTGAGTCGCTCAGCGACAAGCTAGTTGCTGCTCTCAAGGCCTAAGGGCACTATGAGAGACAGTGCGCGTCGCTCGTCCTACTTGCTTGCACTGAACTGGCTATTCTTTTTTGCGGTATCGCTGTGGATCAGCATAGCTCAAGGCAATTTGCTGTGGTGGCTGCGATTGAGATGGGGTAGTTGGTTGACCGAACTTTCAGCACTGGGCCAATTAAGCGCAATACCTGCCGGAAGCCTCTGGATACTTTGGCTGATGGTGAGTCTAAGCTTAAGCGCCATTTATTGGCTTACACCCGACGGGCGCACACCCAAACAAACTCAAGAAAACGATACGGCGCAGGGAGCGCTTATCGTACCGAATGCCGATCTGATTGACGCTCGGCCAGAACTCAAAGAAAAACTTCTACGTCTGCATCAGTCGCTGGAACGAATCTAGCAGCACTGATGCAGTAGTCTGTTCGCTTTACATCTCAGTGGCCGCTGGCCTTGCTACCTGTTCCCGCTGGCGCACTAGCCGGTGCACCTTCTCCATCTGGCACCATCATCTGAATGCGACGACCGTTAATGGCCTGGGTATATCGCGCATTCATTCTATAAAGCTTCTTGAACGCGTCTAGCTGAGCAAATGAAATTTCCAGCGGTGTCTTCATGACATACCACTTTACATCTTCGGTACAAGGTGGCTCTGTCAGTGAGCCCACATAATAAAAATACGTGGGATCAGCAGGCAAAATATCAGCTGGGTTAAAACTCGTTAACGCAAATTTTTTACCTTCTTTCTCAGGCATGTTATCGAACATCGCCTTCAGCGCCGCATTTTCTTTACCGAGCTTAAACATAACCGCTACGACAGCGAGTTTAAGATCACCGGCACGATGAAAAAAATGCGCCGACATATGCGCCTTCATACTATTAATTTTTTCTTCGCTAGGCGTATGAAAGTGCACGTTGACTAAGCGATATTCCAAGCCATCGAAACGCGCTGATCCGGAATTCGGCAAAATCATTTCTATCGTGTGCCCATTGTTGAGCACGTCGGCAGGCCCTGCTTTGTAGGTGAAAGGAATAGGCTTTAATCCACCTTTCTCAACCTCGGCCACATCTAGATTGATCGGTGACTGACGCTTACCCGCGCCGCATGTCTTAAACACGGGATCAAGCTGTGCCCAATGCCTGGCATCTTTAGGGCCTTCGTAACCCCACTCCGTGGGTGGTCCACCGGCCTGTGCACTGGTAGCAAGCAAAACCGCAGCAGAAGCAAACAAAAACGTAAATTTCATTCCGAGCCCTTCAGGATCAAACGAGGGTAAATAAGCGCTTATTCTACCGGTTATGGTGAACCGACCTTTTAACTTTGGTCTTTAGTGGTTAGTTGATGGTGCCGCACTGACCCATCCTGCCTGCAACCAGTGCACATATGTTGGAACAAAAGGCCATGCGATCAGGCGTACCTCTGAACCCAGTGGGAACACTCCACTCGTCACATGATCCATCCACTCATCGATGCCACCGACTTCAGCCAGTAAACGAATGTGTAACGGCGTGCCTGTTACACCATCAACGATAGGTCCCAGCGCAGACTGTGTTGCTGTAAAACTGATCACAGGCTTTGCAGGTAAGGTCTTAGGATTGGCGGGGCCAGAAAACAAATCATGCACACTGCCCCAATCGCGGCCGGCGAGTCGATGTGCGATTTGATTCAGATCTTTTTCGGCGCGATCAAAATCAGGCACTCGGTACACATGCTGACCGAGAAGATTATCGAAAAAAATCGACGCTTGAGGATATGTCGATAACAGCGCATCCAGATCGCGCAACGCATCACACTGCACGAACTCCAGTCGAGTTGACGACTGTTTCAATGCACGACCGTGGTTCCATTTAAATAAAGTGGGGGCATAGGGATCAATATCGATCAGCACTATCCGCTCAAATCGCTGCAGCCATCGGCTCGACATCATCCAACCCGCGCTGCCACCTATGAGAAGCAATTCTTTATGGGCGGGTTGTACGCCATCAAGCCACTCAGCAATCAACTCCGTCGTTGGGCGCCATTTTCCACGCCGAACAAAAGCGCGCGCGTGCCAAAGCCATCCCCCCGTGGTGTCACGTTCACTCATGTTAGCTACGCGATAAAGAACCGAACACCCAAGTAGCCGGTGTGAGCTGAATCATCATTTGGCTGGCAAGCCTGCGGCCGCACCCAGCGCAGCACCAACAGCAACGTCTGAAGCGATTTCAGAGGACGTTTGACCACGCCCGCCGCACTGATTCGCCATGTCGGAAGCATCCACTCGATCGGCTGCATCAAGCCCCGTATTCATCGCTAATATCGGTAGCAATAAGCCACCGGAAAGCAAAATTAAGGCTGGTGAAGCAACCATAGTGGCTGTTTTTAAGTCTTTGTGGAC
>CANGFL010000268.1 GCA_947453015.1 Oxalobacteraceae bacterium
GCCCACTCTCGTAAAAACTGGCCACACTTAGGATCAGATAATTGGAAAAAATAATGATCCGATGATTTCATCACTGGCGCAGCGCCAGTCAATGTGGAATAGGGATTTTTAAGATCGGTGGGTGCGTAGACCGCGCTACAGACTTCGCATGAATCACCGTATTGATCTTTAGCGCCGCACTTCGGGCACTCGCCTTTGATATAACGATCCGGCAAAAACATATTTTTTACCGGATCAAAAAACTGTTCAACAGACCGCGACGTAATCAATTTAGCGTTATCACGCAGTCGACGATAAATGTCTTGTGAGAGCTCATGATTTTCTTCGCCGTCGGTCGAATGCCAATTGTCGAAGCTAATATAAAAGCCATCCAAATATTGCTTGCGACCCGCGGCGATGTTGGCAACAAACTCTTGAGGAGTCACGCCCGCTTTTTCTGCGGCGATCATAATCGGCGCGCCATGCGTATCGTCGGCGCATACAAAATGAACTTCATTTCCGCGCATGCGCATAAAGCGTACCCAGATGTCTGCCTGAATGTATTCCATGATGTGACCAATATGGAATGCACCGTTGGCATAGGGCAGGGCGGTGGTAACGAACAGCGTGCGGGGATGGGTATTTGGCAGGACGGCGCTCATGGCGGTCGTTTGGAAGATAGAAACAAAAGCAGGATTCTATCAGTGCAGCCTTATTATCGGGCCTGCCGCTAAAATAGCGCTTTATTTCAGGCGAGAGCAGTAACTGTCGCCATCACCTCATTATTTACCCCACACATGACCGTACGCACACGTTTTGCACCCAGCCCGACCGGATATTTGCACTTGGGCGGCGCTCGCACTGCCTTGTTTTCATGGGCTTATGCCCGTCGTTTTAAGGGTAAATTCATCTTGCGAATTGAAGATACCGATCTCGAACGCTCCACGCCCGAAGCTGTGCAAGCCATCATCGACGGCATGCAGTGGCTAGGCTTGCAGCACGATGAAGGTCCGTTTTATCAAATGCAGCACATGGATCGTTACCGCGCAGTGATCGCCCAAATGCTGGCCGACGGCACGGCTTACCACTGCTATGCCTCACCCGAGGAAGTGGAAGCCATGCGCGAACGACAACGTGCGGCCGGCGAGAAGCCGCGCTATGACGGTACTTGGCGCCCAGAAGCTGGGAAAAGCTTGCCAGCCATACCCGCAGATCGTCAGCCCGTGGTGCGGTTCCGTAACCCGCTGGATGGCGATGTGACCTGGGACGATGCAGTCAAGGGCAGCATCACGATCTCGAATCGCGAACTGGATGATTTAGTCATTGCACGGCCCGATGGAACGCCGACCTACAATTTTTGTGTCGTGGTGGATGATTGGGATATGCGCATCACCCATGTCATACGCGGCGACGATCATGTAAATAACACCCCACGTCAGATCAACATTTTGAAAGCCCTCGGCGCAACCTTGCCAGTGTATGGGCACGTGCCGATGATTCTTGGATCTGACGGCGAAAAACTCTCCAAACGTCATGGCGCAGTTAGCGTCATGGAATATCCCGCACAAGGCTATTTACCTGAAGCTATGCTTAATTATCTGGCGCGATTAGGTTGGAGCCATGGCGATGAAGAAGTATTTTCTATGGATCAGTTTTGCGAGTGGTTTGATTTGGATAATCTCACCAAATCACCTGCGCAATTCAACCCAGAAAAACTCGCCTGGCTAAATAATCACTACATCAAATTAGCCGACAATACTCGTCTGGCGGCATTAGCTATGCCCGAACTGGAACGCGACGGCGCGCAATTAGCCGGCGGCCCCGATCTGAGCGCAGTGATTGCCGTGCTCAAGGATAGAGCGAATACCGTTAATGAATTAGCCGATGCGGCGATGCTTTTTTACCGTCAGCCGCAACCCGATCCTGCTTTATTGACACAACACCTGACCGATCCGGCGCGCGCTGCGTTAAAACAATTTGTGGCTGCCGCTCCCTCCATTGATTGGACCAAAGAGGCTATTGCCGTATTGATCAAGCAAGTTTTAGCGGATCATCAGATGAAAATGCCCCAGCTAGCCATGCCATTGCGGCTGTTGGTAACAGGGCAGTTACAGACCCCTGCCGTTGACGTTGTATTGACTTTATTGGGCCGAAATGTTGTGTTAGATCGAATTGCTCAGCATGCTTCATAGGATAGTCATGGCTTTTGAGATTTACAGTCGGGAAAAGATTCGGCTATAATCCCGCTTCTGCCGCACAGGGGGGTATAGCTCAGCTGGGAGAGCGCTTGCATGGCATGCAAGAGGTCAGCGGTTCGATCCCGCTTACCTCCACCACCTAGCTGAAAACCAAGGGTGCGGTAGTAAATATAGGTCAGTAGTTCGGACAGATCACTGTCCCCATCGTCTAGAGGCCTAGGACATCACCCTTTCACGGTGAGTACCGGGGTTCGAATCCCCGTGGGGACGCCAAAATTCCCTGCCTTTGCCCCGAAAAATTCGGGAGTAGGCTGGAAAACGGCAGAAGAAGCGACTGAGTAATCCTCAGTCGCTTTTTTTATTTGGGGCTCTGCCATAAAGTCTGCGATGTTTAAATGCACCCGCAGCTGATCACTTTTTTCTTCTAGCTCAACCAGTCGAACAATTTGCATCAGCGCATGTTTTTTGTACGCGTTCTCCGCTTCCGCAATTTCCTCGATGCTGTACAAATGCGCCTGCCCAGGCACAATTGACGATGCCATGGTTGGGATTTGGGCACGGCTCATCAAAATAGCTTGCTATAAAAATGCTAAGAAATAAGACTGCGAGGTTGAGCTTTTTCACTTGTAACGTATAATCCACAAAACATGTTCGAAATCGTTGACTACCTCACTCAAGGGGGAGCAGACCCTTTTCTGGAATGGGTAAGAGGACTTTCGGATCGGCAAGCAAGGGCTAGAGTGCTGGTGCGTGTACAACGCATGGCATCGGGTAATTTTGGAGATTACAAACAACTCTCGGATGGGGTCTGTGAATTGCGTATCGACTACGGTCCAGGCTATCGCGTGTATTACGCGCGAGTCGGTAGCAAATTGATTTTGTTGCTTGTGGGTGGTGACAAGCGAAAACAGCAGGTTGATATTGAGACCGCTGTTGCCTATTTAAGAGACTGGAAGTGGAGAAATCATCATGAATAGTGCAAGCCGTGCACACGATGAAGCAGTAATTGAGCTGCTGCGTGAAGACCCGTCATTTGCAGATGAATATCTTGCGGCCGCGATGGAGGAAGCAAATCAGGATGGCGGTCGTGAAGCATTCCTGGCCGCATTGCGTCATGTCGCTGAAGCGCAAGGGATGGCGGGAGTTGCAGAGCGAGCAGGCATTCCTCGCGAAAGTCTCTATCGCGTGCTTTCCCCAAATGGCAATCCAACTATCAAAACGCTCTTGGCTGTGTTGGATGCAGCGGGCCTAAAGCTCGGCGTACATCGCGCTGTGTCTGCAAGCTAATCGCAACAGGTGCAGAGAGGCTCTTTGTAGCAGAACCAATCCTTTTACCAATGCCGCC
>CANGFL010000269.1 GCA_947453015.1 Oxalobacteraceae bacterium
ATAAATTCGGGATTTGCATCGCCCATACGCCTTACCCATTCATCTCGACTCACAATACCTGTGCCTTCTAGTTGAGCAAAGTGATCTGGACTACCCGCGTAACGGTTATGCGTAAAGCTTGCAAACCGCGATAAATGCTCACCGCCACGACCACTCCATAATCTAAATACCGGAACGTCCGGTAAAGAAACAAACTGATTTCCACTGAACTGATTGCCATACAGCGCACTCGAAAGTGAGGTTTCGTTAAAAAGTATATGTTGGTAGGCGCTGTCTTTGAACAGATTGCCACTAATTAAATTTGCAAAGCCATCATGCAATTGCATACCGCTAGTATTAGCGATAGAGTGATTTTTATTTACCACCACACCATTCGCAAAGTCATCCAAATAAATGGCATATGACCAGCGGCCCTGCACGTTGCTAATACGATTATTTTCTATTCGCGTACGTAAAGGTAAGCGATCACGTGCGGCTGTATAAATGCCACCGCAATCCGTCATTCGCAAACATACCTGATCGATATGATTAAGTTCGACAACCGCATCACGAAATACTCGTATACCCACATAGGCTGAGCGCTGAATGGTATTACGCTCAATCACATGGCCACGAGCTTGCTCAAAAATTATGGCGCCCTTAGATCGTTTTGGCATACCAAGCATGCCTGTATCCCGAATCACGCTATCTTCAATACGAACATCCCGTGCATCATCCGTCGCACGCAGTCCATTCTGCACCGTGCCATCTACTTTGATGCGTGAAATTCTTGTACCCACTCCACCGATCAGAACAGCGTCTTCTTCTGAATGGTTGATGTGCGTATCAAGTACAGTCAGATCGCGAGCTTCGCTACCGTCAATGCCTTGCGTCGCTAAAAAAAGCGTGATGCCTTCAATCCGGATACCTGACGAAGCATGCGCATCAATACCTACCCCGCGCGATAGCGCCCAAGTTCTACCTTCAGGAGACAGTCCATCTTCTGGCCAAACGAATAAACGTCCTTGATGATAAATCCACTCACCTGGTGAATTTAGCATCCAGCGCTGGCCTTCAAGATAAAACGCTGTCTTAGCTGGGAATTTAAAATCTTCCTCCGGCAGCTTAGAAATTCGTACTAAACCACGATCATTGTCGGCAATCGTTTGAGCCAGTATCAACCAATCTTCTGCACGCCAGACTATCGTCGCACCGCGCAAATCATGATTAAATTCTTGAACGCGCACGGTGTCACGCCCCTTACCTTCTCCTGCGTACCAAGTCTGCACATCATTCGGCTCATGAGCGAGAGCGACGAAGGCAGCACCCACCTGAACCATGCGCGGCTCAAAATTAATAGCAGCCGACCAAATCGTTCCCTGTTTAGTCCAACCGGTAATGGGCACTGCCGGCGTGATAGTGGCCGTCTGACAACCGGGCGCCGGGCGCACAACCACACCGTGTTTGCCGGCTAGTGACAACGTGCCGCTATAAATTCGGTCACACGCCAGGGTAATAACTGCGCCATCCTGAATTAACGTCGGTGTAGGTGACACTACACGCGTTTGAAATCGTGACTCAGCGTGCAGAGTTAGACTAAAACTGAGTGTGGTGACAGCAATTGTGGCAGCGATAACGGAAGCCATTGCGGAAGCCATTGCAGAAGAGATATAGCGCGATGAAATGAGTGTATGCATTGCTCATCATCTAGCTAATCATTAAAGTCATGGTTAGCATAAAACAAAAAAAGGTCAGCACAAGGCTGACCTTAAAAAATATTCGTTACTACTAGAGGCTAAACCAACAATGGATAGAATTACGTATTCAAACCCTATCCATCGCAACAATCAACTCAAATCAATCAACTCAGCTTCCACGCACGAACGTAATTAACTTCGTATGAATTAGTAATGCCTACCGGCGTAGTCGCATCCGCAGCGCCGCTGGCACTACCGTACCAAAGGTCAAGCATGATGTACATAGGGTCTGGCATTGCAACATTCACGGTATAAACCACTTTTCCATCTAAATAAAACGTTTGCTTTGTTGCTTCCCATTTCACAGCATATTTATGAAATGCCGCTGAAAGATCAGGCGTCACAATCGTCTTGGTACCTGCAAGTACACCGGCATCAATCCACACCGTAGGTGCATAAGCCGTCGGGTGCAAATTCGCATCTGACCATCCTGTGCTTGGACCACCACCAGAATACGCTTCCATAATATCGATTTCAGGTCGACGCGCAGCAATATGATTAAACAACCAGAAAGCAGGCCATGTACCCTTACCTATCGGCAGCTTGGCTTCAATTTCGAAATAGCCATAGGTCTGGTAGTACTTGGCATCAGTATCGATCGTTCGATTAAAAAATTTACCCGTTGCATCGCGCTGAGGCCAAATTTTTAGTGTGCCATTAGATACCGCATAGTTTTTAGTGGCATTCGTCGTCTCATACCAAATCGCATCATTCCATTTAGCCGTATTGAATGTGTCAAATTCATCGTTAAACGTCAACGTAAATGTTCCGGTTTGACCAAATGGCACCAAAGGACTTGCCGTGCCGGCTGACGCACCCGTCGCAGTACCTGTCGTTGTGCCTGTTGTTGTACCCGTGGTTGACCCGGTTGTAGTTCCCGTGGTTGACCCGGTTGTAGTTCCATTAGTGGCTGGCGTCGTGGATGTAGAACCTGTTGTGGTCGTCGTGCTCGTTCCACCGCTAGTCGTTGATGGAGTACTACTGATTGTGGTGGTTTGAGTCGACCCATTGGCCATGGTAGTGGTGGCTTTGGCCGACGTCAGATTGCCAGATGAATCGATTGCATACTGGGCAGTACCGGTACCGCCACCGCATGCTGATAAAAGTAGTGCGATGCTAGCGCTCGCCATACATGATGCAGGTCGGATGAATTTCCGACGCGTTGACACATTGAACATAAAGCTTTCTCCCTCTCAATTCTTGATCCTTAGAAAAGTGGATCAATCGCAAGTGCTTGTGTCAGAGCATTGCTTGAGAAGAAGAGTTCCGTTTGGAAATCAAATTTCCAAAAATAATTTATGTGCTTTTAATACATTAGTTGATCAACACGCATGATCGGCTAACTGTCGTCTCACCCTAAAAATTAGATGTACTTTGAACTGTGCAGATACTAATTGAAATTTTTAGAAAATTACCACCAACTGAAAAATGGTTTTGGAGAGTGTTTTTTTATTTCTTTCCAATCCATCATAATTCCATTAATGCTAGCGCTAACTAAAAACTCATTAATGGCATTTACAGTATCTTTTAAAGAATGGCCGCTCTTAAGATATGAAACAATCATCTTATCGACTAGAATTTCCAGCACTTCTACAGGTAAAACATCGGATCGTTTAATGGGATGATCAAGCATGTACTGTCTAAGCTTGGCGATAGAACGGTTTTGTTCAAGCGACTTTAGTATTTCAGCATTAATATTTTCGTCAATTTTATTCTCTAAATTACTAACGTAGCTCAATTCGATAAGTGTAGTATTATTTTCTAATGCCTGA
>CANGFL010000270.1 GCA_947453015.1 Oxalobacteraceae bacterium
CACGTCCACCCTGCACATGACAACCAATACACGAAGTCGCTAAAAAAGTGGGGCCCAGACCCCAATCACCGCCCAGTAAAGGAAATACGACCCACGGGTTTTTGAACTGCTTCTCACCCGCCTGAAATTTTTGAAGTTGCGAATGACTGAGACCTTTGATCGGCTGCATATACACCATCGAAGGATCGATAGGCTTCTCGGTTGAGCGAATGACTTGAGTCGCTGCGGTTCCAGCAACAGCTAATGCTGCTGCTGCCAGAAACCCGACTGACGCGCGCCTTGCAAATGAAAGATTCAATCGTCGAAAAGTCTCAGTCACGCGTCGCATTGAATCTCCTTGTATTACCCATACTGCCGCAGATTAAAGATCACGCGCAACCCTGAAACTCGTCTGAAAATTTCGCATGCCTTCCAGCTCAGAATACCGATAAGCAGCGCGCGCTGTCGATGGACCATCTAGCCAACCACCGCCCCTAACCAAGCGTTTTTCACATTGGCCCTCATGCTTACGAACTGAACCATCGTTAGGGGCACCGGCATATCCCACTTGATGACAGTCATCCACCCACTCGCGCACATTGCCTAACATATCGTGCAAACCAAATGGATTAGGTTTGTATTTACCTACCTCAGCATTTTCAGCTGCACCGTCGTCGCAGAGCACATGTGACCACACATAATTCGGATGAGCTTTCTTACCTGTTTCATCATGCATGTTGGCGAACTCACAGGTCTTCAATTTATTTTCACTACCACCCCAGAACCAGGCCGTTTGCGTACCGCCACGGGCAGCATATTCAAATTCGGATTCGCTGAGAAGACGATAACTCTTACCGGTCTTTGCGGACAGCCAGACTGTATAGGCCTTAGCCTCAACCCATGAGATATTCACGGCAGGGAATTTGCCACGCCCAAAGCCAGCATCATCCGCTTTCGGACACTTACCCTCTGCAACACACACATCCCATTGCGCAAAGGTGGTTTCGTATTTTGAGACCGCGAACGGTCGAGCAATTTTCACCGTATGCTGCGGCTTCTCGTCTAAATGTCCGCTCTCGACCTTATCGGATCCCTGCACAAACTCGCCAGCCGGAATAACAACCATCTCTGGGCATTCCGGGCAATCGACGAACACACTACCAGCGGCGCGATCCTCAGCATGGACGGTTGGCAGAAAAGATCCCGCAGAAAAAAGCAAAGCTAAGGAAAATGTCGTTAGAAATTTAGGACTCATTTTTATAATTTTCATGGAAATTTTCAGGTTTTTCAACCTTTCGCCAACAGATATTGAATACATCAAGATAGCTTCAGTCCATAGTATAAGACCAGAAATAAAAAAGCCGGCAGCGCTAAGCTGCCGGCAAACTAACTAGAGACAAATGACTACCTTGTTCACGTCAAAAAAACATAGTACTGGATTACATTTCCCAAGCCGTTTTACCAACTCAGCACTTTTGCTCCATCTTGCACGACTTGTAAGTTGGATCTTCTTCAACAACCCCATCACACGCTTCCTTGACATTGATCTTTGCATTTCTGCATGCAGTACCCAGTGCGACCATAGAATCAGTCGCAGCATTTTTCATATCGCAAAAATAATCTTGCTGTTTCTTAGCATCGGCACAGGTACCGACTCGCGTTTTTTTCTCGCCGTGGTGATCGGCAAAAGCTACCGTTCCTGTCAACATCAATAAGGCTACCAATAACGGGGCAAGCTTCAGAGATTTCATCGTGAACCCTCCTTGATGACGTGCACATAATTTTTTCTTATGGAGGCGGACACCGCTTGCGCGGCATCCGCCTTCTTACGGCTGACCTTCAATCAGGTTTAACCGAACGTGCGACCTTCTTTTGCAATGTAGCCATAAGCCGCATTACTACGCTCGCCGCCCATAGCCAGGTACTCGGCCTTCATCTTCGCAATCATGTCGTTGTCGAATGGCTTGGTCATTGCATCCGCTGCCATCTTCTGCGCATCAAGCTTATAGAGCTTGGCCGAATTGAGACCGAAGATCTTGTTCTTGACCGTACCGCGACCATCACCCATAGGGATCTTCCAGCCCTGGCTCTTCATGATGCTCTCAGGGATCTCTAAGCGACGCATCGCTTCGATCTGCCACTGTGGCGAGCCATACCAGACGGAGTCAGTTCCCCAAACAACACGATCTGGACCCATCAAGTTAACCATCTGACCGATGAAGGCCGAACAGAACTTAGGATTGGTAACAGCCGTTGATGCGAAGGAAGAACCTATTTCACCGTAAACGTTGTTTACCCCGAATTTCTCTGGAATACGCGCCAGATCGGTTGACCACTGGATATAGCCGTTCTTCTCGAATTGAGCCATTTCCATATCCGGAGGATCAGCCAACCAAGGACGCAACGCAGAGTGATAAATCACGAAGTTCATCTTCGGCCAATCTTTGGCTGCCTGACCCAGATCGTTAACGGTCGCGTTCTCCCACGTACCAGCAAAGGCCTTCTCATAGTCACGTGGCATCAAACCTTTGTGAATACAAATGGTGTTGATACCCGCTTTGATTGCCTTCTCGTAGAACGGATACATCAGCTTCTCATCATCGAGACGCCATGCGTACTTTGATGGACCGAACGGATCACCAATCGTGTAAGCCTTCCAAGAAACTGGCTTGAGTTCTTCGATCGCACGATCTACTTCATCCATCCAGTTTGGATATTTTGGTGTGATGATGGAGTGACCCAACATACGAACGCTACCCGCCATCTTGTTCACAGCGCGGCAGGCGTTTTGAATCGCATCGTTGGACAGCAACCACCAGTTCGGATCATCAAATGGCGCTCCGGAGAGCAACGCTACCGATGTGTCCGAATCAAGGAAGATCTCCTTGAGGTAGTTGTCCATCTTATAGCGGGACAAATTAGTTGGGATGTTGTTAATGTTCGGGTTAACGCCCGCACCTTCGGCCCACTTGGTCAGCCCGGTCAGACCTTCCTCTTTGAAATCATCGCGAATGAAGTGAGTCTGATCATCAAAAATGAACTGGCCTTTGTACTTGGCTTTACGATCGCCAGCTGCGTCCAAGTTTTTGGCTTCTGCCTCATCAACTTCAAAGACATTCCCGTAAACTTGATTCATGGCGACAAACGCTGTGGCCATACCTGCTGAGGTTGCCAAGAACTGACGACGTGTCATGTTGTGGCGCTTAGCTTCTTTGTCCGCCATTTCCTTGATCAGGAATTCAACCTTACGTTGATTTTCAGTCTGGGGCAGCGGATTGTATTCACCGTTCGACACCATTTGTGTCGGGATCGGCGAGCGGAATGCGGACTCATCTGCAGGCATACATTCTGCAAACTCCCTGTCCGTCATCGAAACACCAAATGGCCTTTGTTTATCTGTCATTTTTGTCTCCTATATTTTTGAACGACCCAGTCCATTTGAACTGGACGACTTTTTTGCCGGGGTTGTACTGCTGCTGCCTGACGGCAGTCCGCCCTTAAAGGTCGAAC
>CANGFL010000271.1 GCA_947453015.1 Oxalobacteraceae bacterium
GCGTGCATTTTCTGGCGTCAAATTGTTTATATCCCATTCGCTGGTCGATCATTTTCTGCCTGAGTGGGTACAGCATCTTAACCACCGCATCACCGGCTTGAAGCTCGATGTCACCGCTGGGGAAACCTACGATGGCATGGTGGCCCTTTCCGGTGGTCGTTGTGATTTGCTGATGGTTTACTACAGCTCTATAGCGCCCATGACCGTCGATGAAAAAGCTTGCGCCTCCATCGTTCTCGCGCATGACCGACTGATACCCGTATGTGTACCTAATGCTGAAGGAGAGCCCAGGTTCTCTCTAGCTAATGTTGATAGCGGCTCAGTTCCAATTTTGGTCTATCCGCCTGAAACATTCTTTGGGCGGTTGTTAAACGGCGTGGTTCGATTTGGTCCACGCACACCACCTTTTAGCATCGTCGCGCAAAGCGCTTACTCGCGAGTTTTACGGGCATTAGCGCTGAATGGTTCGGGAATCGCCTGGCTGCCTGAACGCTGTGTTCGTGAAGATCTTCAGCGAGGGACCTTGCTGAGCGCTGGTAGCGAGCGATGGAATACCGATATTGAAATCAGACTTTATGCGTCCCCAGAAAGAGCCAAGCTGCTCGAGTTTAATCTGTGGGAAAACATCAGAGATTGGCAAGAATCAGGTCTTGCCACCATTTGATAATTCGTTAGCCCAAGGGGAGAGCCAGTGAAGATCGTGCTGAAAATCATGGGAAACACGCTTTACCAACGGATCACCAAAGCAATCGCTTCTGCTAAATCCCCATTTCCACGTTCGGGCGCGGATGGCAAGCTCATCACATGGCAATTGCTACCCTTGACGCCACCATTCACCTCGGACTATGTAGAAAATCTCTCCAGTGAGCTATCGGTAGTCATTATGGAAGCGCAAGATCTGGCAATCATCGAAGACGTCAGAACAATAGAGCGACGCGAATCACTGCATGCCCGATCAGCCCACGGGCCAACGCAAGAAATATCGCCAGTGATCATGGTGCTCGGTCGCGAGATTGCGGCATCTGAATTGCTCGATATGCCTGAAATTGTTTTTGATTGGCTAATCGAGCCGGTCTCTCTTGATGATCTGGTACGTCGAATTTTTTCCAGCTTAAAACGCAATCAACGGCTACGTTCAGAGTTAGGTTATGGTGTTTTAACCTTGTTGCCCGATTCTCGTATGCTTTGTTATGCAGGCGATACGGCTCAATTAACAGCTTCTGAAGTTGCGGTTGCCGAGCTGTTTCTTAATCATTTCGGAACCCTCATTCCGACCGAAGATATTCATTTGCTGTTCAAACTATCGGGTCGGTCTACCGAGGGAAGCAATATTCGAGTCACTATGTTTCAGTTGCGCTTCAAAATCGAGGCCGTGACGCGATGCCAGTTCACGCTCACGAATTCGTATAACTCGGGCTACGTTATGCGGCACGTTAATTCTTACGATGCTCAACCACCCATAAACCCGTTAGAAGCCTGGCAGGATACAGCCCACAGCAATGGTGGTGAGCTTAGCTGGCTTTCAGAGTCTCCCAGCATGCGTTAGGGGTTAGTCGCATGATTTGCGGCATAATTCTGGCTAATTACATTAAATGCGGCGGCAGTAAAACCTATGCCGTGTTGCAGCCAGAAAGCCGAAATAAGTCATGGTTCACCCATCAAGTACCTCTGCACCGATCAACCTAGAACACGTTGCCAGCTGCGCCCTACCGACTCCCTGGGCGACATTTGATTTGCATGTATTCCTTGAAAAAAGCAGTGGCAAGGAACATCTCGCTCTGACATTAGGCGCCGTCAATGATGGTCAACCTGTCCTGACGCGCATTCATTCAGAGTGCCTAACAGGAGACACGCTATTTAGCCTTCGATGCGATTGCGGCACACAGCTGGAGTCGGCGCTTAAACACATCGCTAAAGAAGGTCGAGGCTTATTGCTTTATCTGCGACAAGAAGGTCGCGGTATCGGTTTGGTGAATAAAATCCGCGCTTACGCACTGCAAGAGTCGGGGTCGGATACCGTCGAAGCGAATCACCAACTAGGATTTGCCGACGATGCGCGCGACTATGCTTTGTGCGGTCCACTGCTAGGTCATTTCAATATTCAGTCATTACGTTTACTGACGAATAATCCACGCAAAATTACAGCGCTTGAAGAACTGGGCATAAATGTAGATCGGGTCGAGCATGTCGTAGGCAGCACGCGCTTCAACTCACACTATCTGGCAACCAAAGCACATAAGTTAGGCCACCTACTCCCTCAAGGCTCTGCGCCAACCGATGAATCAGTGCAGAAACAAGCTGCTTCAGTGATCACCAAAAAATAAGTCTTTCAAACATCGGTGCTCGCCGTTTTATTTTTTAAGGTACAACAACAATGACTACTCCGCTGCTATTTACACCCATAAAACTAGGCCCCGTCGAATTACCTAATCGTATCGTCATTTCTCCTATGTGCCAGTACTCTGCCGTTGATGGCAATGTCAACGATTGGCATCATGCGCATTTAGGATCGCTTTCTCTCTCTGGTGCAGGCTTGCTTTACATTGAAGCGACCTCAATCACTCCAGACGGGCGAATTACTCCAGGTTGTGTCGGCTTATATACCGAACAAAATTTTCAAGCCTTAAAAAAATTAGTTGATAGTTTGCGTGCTGTATCGCCTATCAAGTTAGCGATTCAATTGGGTCATGCTGGCCGTAAAGCATCTAGCCACAGACCTTGGGAAGGTGGCGAACTTATGACGCCAAGCGAAGGTGGATGGACTACCTTTGCACCCTCTGCGATTCCTCACAAAGAAGGCGAATTAGCGCCAAAGGAATTAAGCAAACAACAAATCAACGATTTACTAAAAGCTTTCGCTGTAAGCGCGCGTCGTGCACGCGATCTCGGTTTAGATGTCATCGAAGTTCATGCAGCACACGGTTATCTCTTACACGAATTTTTATCGCCCTTATCGAATGCTCGTACTGATGAGTATGGTGGTTCTCTCGAAAATCGTATGCGCTTTGTGTTAGAAGCCTTTGAAGCCGTTCGCTCTGCCGCCGGACCGAACATTGCAGTGGGAGCCAGACTATCAGCAACCGATTGGGTAGAGGGCGGTTGGGATGTAGAGCAAAGCATCACGTTGTCAAAACGCCTGCAAGCTATGGGTGCAGATTTTCTTGATATTTCTTCCGGTGGTGTGTCACCCCACCAAAAAATTAGTATCGGCCCAGGCTATCAAGTGCCGTTTGCCGAAAAAATCAAGGCCGAAGTAAGTATTCCTGTTATGACTGTGGGATTAATCACTGAGCCTAAACAAGCAGAAGATATTCTTCGACAAGGCAAGGCCGATATGGTGGCACTTGCGCGTGGCATGATTGCCGATCCGCGCTGGCCATGGCGCGCTGCAGCAGAGTTGGGTGGAAGTGTGCAAGGCTCGTCGCAATATTACCGCTGCCTGCCGTCTGGCTACCCTTCCGTCTTTGGGGCAATTAAA
>CANGFL010000272.1 GCA_947453015.1 Oxalobacteraceae bacterium
TCTGATTCAGCCTCCGTTAAACCGGTCGGCCAAACTTTGTCTTTATCTGACATCGTGACACCTCCTAATAAGACATCGCTTACGACTGAATCCACTCCCGAAATAAATTTCAAAGAGCGGCATCGACCAACTATCGGTGTAACTGATTATTTACACTTCTAATTGTCACTAAATATTGACAAACATTCCGTCGGGCGTCAACTGCTTAGTCAGAAAAAATACCGATTGAATGAAAAAATCCCTAAGATTCTAGGGATTTTTATCAAATAACTATGAAGAACGATATCAAATAGAGACCTAATCAGTCAGTTACCCCACAAAATTTGAGTATTTCATCGGCTACCCGCTGACTGGATTCACGCTGAGGGAAATGACCGATACCCTGCATGACAGTGCGCTGGTACGGCCCGGTGAACCAACGCTCTTTACCCTCGGAGCTGTAGATTGGATTGACGCCGTCAGCATCACCATGCAGCACCAGCGTTGGCGTGGCTAGCACGGGCAAAACAGAGAGCCGCTTTTCATCAGCATCATAGGCAGGATCACCCGCCACCAACCCCCAGCGATGGCGATATGAATGGGTAACCACGTCAACCCAATCAGGATTAGTAAAGGCCTCGGCGGTCGCAGCGAACTCTTGTTCATCAAACCAGCCTGGCGGCGCCCAGGTATCCCACATGATGCGCGCAAAAGCGTTTCTATCTTCTGCTAGTGACTTCCTACCTATCGGCGTATCCATATACCAGTGATACCAATAATTTTTAGCCTGCTGCAAACTCAGTGGCTGACTCAGCATATTGGTACCGTAGCCGACAGAAATCATCACCAGATGCGAACCTATCCCTGCATGCAGACCCGCTGCATTTGCAACTGCACGCGCACCCCAATCATGCCCTACCAATAGCGGCTGATCTACCTTCAACGCATGAACAAATTCAATCAGATCGCGTCCCAATGCAGATAACTGACCACTGCGCGGAGTGTCAGACGAAATGAACTGAGTTCCCGCATAACCGCGCACAGAAGGCGCCACCACGCGATAGCCTGCCTTAGCAAGGATAGGAGCAACGGCGAACCACGTTCGAACCGAATCAGGCCAGCCATGCACCAGCACGGCGGTGCGCTGACCTGTTGGGTTCCATTCGAGATACTCAACATTCAGCAATGACGTCGAGACGCGGTGATAGGAAGACGCGATCATAAATTTCCTGTTTCAGTGGGATGTATTGGCGGGATAAATGCTAACGAACACTATAGTCCTTACAAAGCAGATAACCAATTTGAAAATTCTTAAGGCGCGTATGTATTACAAAAAGTCAGATCGTCTAGGTGGCATCTGCTGCTAAGAATCACCGCAAATAGCCAAATGCGCTCGGCTGAGGTTTGCGCTGAGGAGAATCATGGAGTAATTACAGCAGCAACGTTTTGAATATACGAGGTTTAATGGCAAAATCGCAGGCTTTGTAATTTATCTACATGCTACTGCGAGTTATTTAATTTGCTACACACGTCGCCGAGGTTTTAGGTGGCACGCAGACACAACCCTATCCTGGATAAATAAACGATAAAAATGCAGGGACTACATCTCACCGCCGATCTCTCGGGTTGCAAGAAAAATCTGTCATTGATGACTGATGTTGATCAGTTGCGCCACTCCTGTTTAGCCCTCATTCAGGCATCAGGATTAACGGTCGTGGGCGAGTTGTTTTACGCTTTTCCTGGACTGACTCACGATCAAGTGGGCGGCGTAACAGGCACCGTGCTACTGGCTGAATCGCACTTGGCACTTCACACATGGCCAGAGCAGCAGTCGGTCACGCTTGATGTCTACGTCTGTAATTTTTCTACGGATAACAGTAACAAAGCAAATCAATTAATTACTTCTTTAGTCGATTTGTTTGAACCCGATAATGCCAACCACCAGAGCTTATTGCGCGGTGAAGTCGGTCACAACTCCTCCGGCGCGGATGCGGCGATGGGATACGAATATTTGAACAAGCACAGCGCCTATGCGTATCGCCTTGGGCCACTGCTGCATAGGGAGCAATCACCTTATCAACTGATTGAAGTGCATGAGTCGCCGCAATTCGGTAAATTGTTTCGCTTAGACGGCGACTACATGACGTCTGAAGCAGAAGAATTTTTTTATCATGAAGCTTTAATTCATCCGGCTGCCATCACGCACGGTAAAGTGCGCAACGCATTAATTTTAGGTGGCGGCGACGGTGGATCAGCTGAAGAACTACTCAAATACCCCGGTGTAGAACGCATCGTGCTGGCGGAATTAGATGAAGCGGTGATTCGCATTTCGCGCCAGTACTTGGCCAAGATTCACAACGGTTCGTTTGATGATCCCCGTGTAGAGATACGCATAGGCGATGGCTTGGCGTACGTCGCTGAAAGTACTGAAAAGTTTGATCTGGTATTACTCGACCTGACCGATCCTGATACACCTGCTTCTGCTCTCTACACCGCTGAATTTTTTCAATCGGTAAAACGAATTCTGGCCCCGGGCGGCGCGATGGTGCTGCATACCGGCACCCCGGTGTTCGCCCCAGAGACAGTTCAGACTATCTACCGGCGTCTGAAGCAGCATTTCACAAAGGTGGCGCCTTATGGCTTATACATTCCCTTATATGGTGCATATTGGTCCTTTGCCCTTTGTAGCGATGAACTTGATCCATCTCAGACTAGCGCAAAAGAAATCGCTCAGCGCATAGAATTACACGAACTTGTAAAACTAAATTACTACAATGAAGCTACGCATCACGGCTTATTTGCTCTTCCGGGGTATTTCAGAGATCTACTCCGGTGAAGCAGCACGACCCAGGGCATAAATCTCTGGTGGCTAAATGATCGCCGTGATTGCAAGATCAACGGTATGTGCCGGATTCTCGGCAAAATGCACTACTCACCTTGAATACAGTCTCAAGGATTTTTTACTCGTGATCTCTCGCGCAAAACTGAAATTAACTATCCCTCCCAATGAGCAGCCTAAAAGATAAGCTATACGACCATTTACGCGACGATGTCTACTGCAAACTCGGCGTCTCAGGCATACACGGCATAGGCGTATTTGCGCTACGCGATATACCTAAAGGCACGGCGCCGCTTCGTAGCATGGTCAGCAACAAGGAAATTAAATTTTCGCGTATCGAACTAAAAAAAGTGCCTAGCAGCGTACGCAAACACTTGTCACGATTCTGCTTGGTTGAAAAAGGGCGGGTATTTGCTCCAGAAATTGGTCTGAATGCAGTGAATGTCTCGATTTATCTGAATCACTCAAAAAAACCCAACCTACGGTTCGATGATAAAGATGTGTTGCGGGCGGTGCGTGATATCGAACGTGGCGATGAGCTGACCATAGACTACGATATCAGCTTTGATGACGACCATGATTTCAGCGACAACTAGCCCTCTTTTCGGGGCTGAATCTCACTGATCACATAAAACCAATCACAACAGATCACCTCCACAA
>CANGFL010000273.1 GCA_947453015.1 Oxalobacteraceae bacterium
AAAGTCTTTACAGTGATAGCGAAAAGCCAAGCGGTTACTTTTGCTGTGACAAGAAACAACACAAAATTAGAGCTCACAATCAGAGTTCGCGTAGTTGTGACGCTAGCTCCGCGAGCTTATCAGCCAGCGCAACTCGGCCCTCAGCATCGAGTACTGCCGGATCAATATCGATGGATACTCCTGATGGATGATCGAAATTAAAAATGGAGGACGATGATTCAGTTTTGCGGCCTGAAATCGCATAGGTTTGCACATCTCGTGCGATACCTTTCATTCTGATTGCGCCGCGTTTCTCTGCAATGACTAAGTCTTCTACATGAACGAATGTCTCGTAGCTCATTAAAATGCCACCTACATCTGCATTGGCTTCCAGTCGTTGAGCCAGATTCACTTCGCCGCCGATGATTGTGTAAGAGAGTCGTTGTTCGCTTCCAAAATTTCCTACATTGCAGTAACCGGTGTTGATACCGATTCGGATTTCGAAAGGATTCTCAAAGCCAATAGAACGCCAGCGTTTTTGTAATGCTCGTAGACGCTCCAGCATAGATAGTGCCATCTCTACGCATGCACGCGCATCCTCGCGTATGCCGCGGGTGTCAGGATCTCCAAAAAAGACCATCATCGCATCGCCCATGTATTTGTCGATGGTGGCTCCATGGTTAAGCGCGATTTGCGTCATTTCGGAAAAATATTCGTTTAAGTATTCCGTTAACGCTTCTGGCTGCAGGCTTTCAGATGTCTGTGTAAAATTTTTAATGTCAGAAAAAAAGACAGTTAATTTCTTGCGCTGAGTGGCGATCTGGGTGTCGTGCTTTCCTTCGAAAAGGGCTTGGTGAATTTGAGGTGGCAGGTACTTGGATAGCTGGTGTGATAAATTTTCCAGCTCGGTTTTTCGCTGATCAAGTTCGCGTGTTTGAGTTTTTAAGTTCTGATTTAATTTCACCAGCCGTTGTTCTTGCCGGTCAGAGTGCCGGGTTAGGTCTTCGTTTTCTCGGACAACTTTAGCGAATCGCTCGAAAAGCCGCTCAGCAAAGGCGCGTAATTCTTTTTCGTCATTACTTTTGAGTAGATCTGGTCCTTCGGCGAGAAGCCGTTTCTCACGATCATAAAGATCGAACAGCGTGTCATCGCTTTTGGTACTCACGTCGCCTGGACCTCAATCGGAAGATCTGGAAAGCGATCTTTGAAATCTTCACCTAGTTCTTGCATGATGTCGTCATCATCTTGGTAATGCCAAGTGATAGAAAGCGTTTGTCCGTTTTTTCGCACAGCTTCAAGGCCTTCGAAGATTCGGAACATCGCTTTGATACTAGAGCTGTTGATATAAATCATTGCTACATCAACGGTCAGAGGCTTTGCCAGATTATTCGATAACTGATCCACGGCGACGATTACCTGACCGTAGAATGCCGATACATCCTCTGGATATGATTCACCCTTCATGCGAAAAATCCCATTGATGGATGACAGCTGAATTTCCGGCGTGCGCTCAGTTGCTGCTATGTTCAATTCACTCATTAGAATTTCTCCTCAAATCCTGGCGGCCAGAAAAAAATCTACGTGATCTTCATCAACGTCCATGAAAGCAAATGAGATTGGATGCGATGCGCGACGAGCTATTTCTAGCAATCCTAATCCTGCCCCAGGTCCTTCATGCTCGCTGGATTTGGACATTCCTTCGCGATAAAGCTGACGTATCGTGTCCTTGTCTGCGTGTTGCAAATGCTCTAGTGTTTGGTTGAGTTTCAGTGACTCTTCGCGTTCTATGCGATTACCGCAAACGACAGTGATTTCACCATCTTGTTGAGAGATGCAGACCATACCAGGGGCGCCTTGATTGGTTCGACCATGCCAGATTAGGTTCTGCATGCCTTCCATGAAGATGGAGAATACGACGCGAGAGCGCTTAGCATCGTCCATTGCCTCCATTCGATTTTTAAGAATGTCCGCTAGCGTCACCATTAGCTCATCAGATACTGTGCCGTTGTATGCCATGATCACGCCCGAAGCGCGCATGGCGGTGCGAATGTCGATTGCCTTGGAAATTTCCATAGCCTTCTCCGGGGGTCGTTCAGAAATTAAAAGGGTGCTCGCTCGAAAAAGCAGCGTTTGATCGGGAATGGGTTGGCAGCATGGTGATCTTTTATTTTTGATTATTGTCTGTTGTCTGGCCTCTCATGTATCTTATTACATATTCTTTGAACCCTACAATGCTGGAATTTAGATGCAATACAAAATTGAAAATGTATCGTATTAAATGATTGGAAATTTATTTAAATCTTGAAAACTATTTACTCGGTATGTCCATTGTTTCAGGTTTCTCTGCTGTCAAGTCGATCTATAATTCTCAGGCACTATCCTGGCAAAAATAACCAAAATTCTAAGAACAGGTGAGTATGACTACCAACTCTGAGGAAGAAATCCGTTTCGGTATGAATATGCAGCGTTTTAAGGCGCTAGGCATTATTGATCCTCGCTCTAAACACGCAATCGACGCATTCGATCATCACGAATTTTCAAGCGCAGAACGACTATTTTTTAAGCTTTGGGGTAGCGACTTAAATTCTGGTGTATTTCAGCCGGGACAAAAAATCGCACAACGTGGAGACCATGCGACTTTTGCGCATGTCGTCATCTCCGGCATCGTCGAGACTGTAGACGACCAAGGCAAGAAATTGTCTTTTGGTCCCGGCAGTGTTTTTGGTATGGCAGAGGGTCTTGCTGATGTTGTCTATGCTTGGGATGCCGTCGCCAAATCAGTGGTTAATACCAAGCTCATCTCTATGGATAGAGCATTGCGCGAAGTACGTCGATTAAATCCTGGACTCAAAGGTATTTGTCGCTTTACGACCATGCGCATACTTCAACTCAAGGCACCGCCGGCGAGCCTGTCATGAGTGGATTTAAACCCGTTACTTACGCTGATGGTCAGGTTCTGTTTGAGCCGGGAGAATCAGCACATAGCTTTTATGTGATTAAAAGTGGGCAGGTAGCTATCATTGATCGTCATAATCAAAGTCAGTTAGCTGTACTTTCAGCGGGTGAATCCTTTGGTGAACAGGCTTTGTTAGCCGGTGGTGTTCGTAGCGCTGCAGCGCAGGCCATAGGTGAGACCGTTTGTCTGGAGATTACCGCTCAGGGATTGCGCGAGCTGCTTTCAAAAGAGGGTGGGATAGCGACCCAAGTACTTGAAGCTTTGCTATTGCAGCTGTATATGCAAAATGCGATAAGGGCTTGAAAATTACGTCCCGAAAATTAATTCTTCATCAGCTTCAGGAAAGAGAAGTTTTTTCCCTGGTAGGTCAGATAAGAGTTCTTGAGCTATCTGCGATTCGAGACCCGGCTTACGATGAACTATGACTGATGTCACCTGTTTGGGTAATGCAGAGAGTCGAGGTATCAGCGTGCTGGCATCAAGATGCATCGATAATGATGCCATGGCTTTCATTGAGGAAGGATACGAACATTCA
>CANGFL010000274.1 GCA_947453015.1 Oxalobacteraceae bacterium
TCGGTAGGCGCAAAAAATTCGGGCACCAAATTCACCAACGTAGTTTTACCACCACCAGACATACCCACTAATGCGATCGTTTCTCCGGGAGCGATGCTAAGTGAAATATCTGATAGCGCTGCTTGTTTTTGATTAGGATAACTAAAACCTACACGCTCGAAATCTAATTTTCCAGAAGCGCGCTCGAGCAACACGTTCCCAGTCTCACGCTCTGGGGCAGCATCGATAATCCCAAATACAGTGGATCCTGCGGCAAGCCCGCGTTGCAACGGGCCATTCACGGCCGCCAAATGCTTGAGAGGTGTGAGCGTCATCAACATCGCAGTGATAAACGAGGCAAATCCACCCACGGTCATATTGCCATCACCCGCTTGTGAGAGCGCGATCATGATGATGACGGAGACAGATAAGGAATTAATGAACTGCGTCACCGGCTCGGTAGTAGCCGAGGTACTCGCCATGCGCAACATAAAACCACGCAAGCGTTCAGAGCGTTGCTCGAAGCGTTTGGCTTCATATTGCTGACCACCAAAAATTTTGATCACATGCTGAGCGCGGGTGGTTTCTTCTATGGTTTGGGTAAGCTCAGCATTTAAGGTTTGATTCTGAATGATCAGCCGCTTTAAGCGCTGTGCGGTGATTCGTACAACAAAAGCAATCACTGGACCTAGAACAATGATCACCAGTGTGAGCTTCCAATTCAACCAAAAAAGATATCCCAGCAAACCAATCACGGTCAGAGTGTCGCGTATCACAACGATCATCACACTACGAATCAAATCGAGAACTTGATTAACTTCGAGCATCATGGCATTGATGATTTTTCCGGTGGAATTGTCACGATAAAAATCCAGCGGCACATCCAGTAAACGTCGGAACATTTGCTGCCGCAGAGTTGATATCAAACGACCAGATACAGCGGACATCAGATAGGTGGTTGTAAACGTAGAGAGGCCACGTATGACAAAGATACCCACTACGAACAAAGGAACTAACCATAATGAAAAACTACGCGCTTCTGAAAAACCTTTATCCAGCAGCAGCTTCATCATTCCAGCGACCGCAGGTTCGGTCGCCGCAGTGATCGACATAGCGATCAGCACTAATAGCAAACGTGATTTATATGGAGATAGCAGGCTGAGGATACGCCTGAAAGTAGCAGACAAACTCATCAATATTCAAACCAAACGTTATCGGGACTAAGCCAATCGGATAATTTGGCACGCAGGGCATCATCAGCGCGCACTCGCCAATCATCTGACAAGCGCAGCTCGCCGTGCGCACCATTCTTTTCATACTGAACGACGATAGGGCACGAGGCTTCGTTTTGCTGAAACGGCGCAATCAATTCGCGCAATTTTACGGCATCGGCCTGACCATTCATGGATAAGCGCAAAGCTTTAACAAAATTCGCACGCGCTGTCGCGATATCCATCACACGATCAGCGGTAATACGCAGGCCGCCAGAAAATCTATCCTCTGCCACTTTACCTTGTACCGCTAAAAATTCATCTTCACGAAATAACGAACGATTAGCCTCGTAAATTTCACTGTAAACCGTAACATCAACTTGAGCGGTATTGTCATCCAGCGTAACAATCAGCATGCGGCCACGCTGAGTCATCTGCGTACGTACAGCAGAAATAATCCCCGCCATAAGTTTGGGCTCACGTGAGGGCTTCAGATCAACCAAGCGCGTACGCGCAAATTTTGCAGCCTCTTCGACATAGGCATTAAATAAGTGCCCGGATAAATAAAACCCAAGAGCGGTTTTTTCTTCGGTAAGTTTTTGTTTTTCGCTCCACTCAGGAACGTTCACATACTCAGGGCTATCATCAAACTGGCTATCTGCAATATCAAACAAGCTAACTTGATGCGCTGACGCTTCGGCTTGCTCTGCACTTTCCATAGCCAATCCAACGGATGCGAGTAAGACACCTCGATTAACGCCCAGACAATCAAACGCACCTGCTTTAATCAGGGATTCAATCGTACGACGATTGATTTGGCGTTTATCTACTCGACGAACAAAATCAAATAAATCAGTGAAGGGTTTTTCTTTGCGTGCAGCGACAACGGCCTCAATCGCATTCTGGCCCGATCCTTTGATGGCACCCAGACCATAACGAATACGATCGGCTTTCTTACCCGGCTCACCTACCGGCGTGAAGCGATACTCTGATTGATTGATGTCAGGGGGTAGCAGCGTCAACCCACAAATAACACTCGCATCTTCGGCGAGAATTTTTATCTTGTCCGTATCATCCATAGCCAGCGATAAGTTGGCTGCCATGAAAGCGGCAGGATGATGGGTCTTTAAGTACGCGGTGTAATACGACAGCAATGCATAGGCAGCAGCATGTGATTTATTAAAACCGTAGCCTGCGAATTTTTCCATCAGGTCGAAAATTTCATCGGCCTTCTGTTCGGTTAAACCATTGGTTGCTGCGCCGTCACGGAAGATCTGACGATGCTGTGCCATTTCTTCAGGTTTCTTTTTACCCATAGCACGGCGCAACAAATCAGCGCCGCCTAATGAATAACCACCGATCACCTGAGCCATCTGCATCACCTGCTCTTGATAGACCATGATGCCGTAGGTCTCAGAGAGGATAGACTCAGTTCGAGGATCGGGATAATCGAATCGTTCGCCGTGCTTGCGTCGGCAAAAATCTGGAATCAAATCCATAGGACCCGGACGATACAAAGCAACGAGCGCAATGATGTCTTCAAAACGATCGGGTCGTGCATCTTTAAGCATGCCTTGCATGCCGCGACTTTCAAGCTGGAATACGGCGACTGTTTTTGCCTGCGTTAGCAACTGATACGTTGGACGATCATTCAGCGCTAAGGTCTCTAAACTAAAGTCTGCCAACGATGTATCCATGGCACGAATGTTTTGCACGGTGCGATCAAGGATGGTGAGCGTGGTTAAACCAAGAAAGTCGAATTTAACTAAACCAATCGCTTCAACATCATCTTTGTCGAGTTGCGATATAACTCCGCCATCCACGCCTTGTGTGTAGAGCGGACAAAAATCGGTGAGCTTGCCAGGCGCAATCAACACACCACCGGCATGCATGCCGACATTTCGCGCTATGCCTTCAACTTGTTGAGCGAGTGCCAGCAACTGCCGTACTTCTTCTTCTTTTTCTTGGCGCTCTTTTAAGAGTGGTTCTTCTTTCAGCGCATCGGCAATCGTTACCAGTTTGCCGGGCTTGAAAGGAATTAATTTAGAGATGCCATCACAAAAGTTATAGCCAAAATCCAGTACCCTACCCACATCCCTAACGGCACCTTTAGCTGCCATGGTGCCGAAGGTCGCGATCTGAGAAACAGCGTCTTTACCGTAACGCTCTTTCACGTATTGAATGACGCGATCACGCCCCTCCTGGCAAAAATCGATATCGAAGTCCGGCATCGATACGCGCTCAGGATTCAAAAAACGCTCAAA
>CANGFL010000275.1 GCA_947453015.1 Oxalobacteraceae bacterium
AAACACTGGATACCGATATTGCGCGTCAGATTGGTCAGTCCTTTGGTAGCGCGGCATTAGAAAAAAATGAAAAGACCGTGGTCATCGGTCGTGATGGTCGTTTGTCTGGCCCCTCGCTATCGGCAGCGCTAGCTGAAGGCTTGCAATCTACGGGCGTAAACGTAATTGATGTGGGTATGGTCGCTACGCCCATGCTGTACTTTGCGACTTACGCCCTGGGAGCATCAAGTGGAATTATGGTCACCGGTAGTCATAATCCACCCGACTACAATGGTTTCAAAATGGTACTCGCGGGTGATGCTATTTATGGTGAGACCATACAGCAGTTGTATCAGCGCATACTCGCGCATCGTTTTTCTCAGGGCGCTGGTAGTTATCGCGAGCACGATATTCGTGCTGCGTATCTCGAGCGAATTATTAGTGATGTAAAAATTTCGCGTCCGATGAAAATCGCCGTTGATTGCGGGAATGGCGTTGCAGGTGCCGTCGCGGGAGATTTATATCGCGGCATGGGCTGTGACGTTATCGAATTATTTTGTGAAGTCGATGGAAATTTCCCCAATCATCATCCCGATCCTGCCCATCCTGAAAATCTGCAAGATTTAATTCACACACTCGCCACCACCGATGCGGAGCTAGGATTGGCATTTGATGGTGATGGTGATCGTTTGGGTGTCGTCACTAAAGATGGCCAAATTATTTTTCCCGATCGACAGCTCATGCTGTTCGCACAAGAAGTGTTGTCACGTAATCCCGGCGCGCCTATTTTGTATGACGTCAAATGCAGTAAGCACGTAGCGGCGGTGGTCAAAGCAGCAGGTGGCCAACCATTAATAGGTAAGACAGGCCATTCCTTAGTCAAAGCGCGTATGAAAGAAACGCAGGCGCCTTTAGGTGGCGAGATGAGTGGCCATGTATTCTTTAAAGATCGTTGGTATGGATTTGATGATGGTTTATATGCCGGTGCGCGTTTGTTAGAAATTTTAAGTAAGTTGGCTGATCCGAATGCGACACTGAATGCGCTGCCGCAATCGATTTCAACACCTGAATTACAAATACAGTGCGACGAAGGTGAAAATCATCAACTGGTGACGCGCTTGCAAAAAGAAATCAGCTGGCCTGGATCAGAGCAAGTGTTAACCATCGATGGTGTACGTGTTGAATATAGTGACGGTTTTGGTTTGGTACGTGCATCAAACACTACGCCGGTATTGGTGCTGCGTTTCGAAGCTGAAAATGAAACAGCGCTCAAACGCATACAACAGTCATTGGCGCAGGCAATCCACACAGTTAAGCCCGATGCTGTGCTGCCGTTTCAGGCTTAATGATCGCTTTGTCACTACGTATTTATTCTGCCTGCTGGTGGTTAGCGCTGCCTTTAGTACTGCTCAGGCTATGGTGGCGCGGGCGTAAAGAAGCCGGTTATAGACAACATATTTCTGAGCGCCTCAGCTTAGCTACCGTTGATTTTTCATCCCCACTGATTTGGGTGCATGCGGTTTCTGTCGGTGAGACGCGTGCCGCAGAACCCCTGATTCATGCCTTACTAAAAAAATACCCGCAGCATCATGTGTTGTTAACGCATATGACTCCTACCGGTCGTGCGACTGGTGCCGCTTTATTTCAAAACGAGCCACGCGTTTCTCAGTCCTACATTCCGTATGATTCGTTGAGTTTGACGCAGCGCTTCATTGCCAAAATCAATCCCAGTATTTGCCTGTTAATGGAAACAGAAGTCTGGCCCTCGTTGATAGATTCGTGTAGCCGAGCTGGAATCCCCATCGCGTTGATTAATGCGCGTTTATCCGCACGCTCACTCAAACGGGCGCAGTGGTTTGGTGGCTTGCTCGGTGATGCGCTGCGTAAGATTACTGTAGTGATTGCGCAAACACAGGCCGATGCAGAACGTCTGCATACATTAGGAGCGCAAACAATCATCGTTGCAGGTAGTCTCAAATTCGACATCACACCCCCGCAAGCCATGTTGGCGATGGGCAGGCAGTGGTGTCAGCAAATCGGTGATCGTCTCGTTCTTTTGTGCGCTAGCACGCGCGAAGGCGAGGAGGCATTGTTATTAGATGCGTATATGGCAGCGACGCTTGATCCCCGTGTGTTGATGATTATGGTGCCGCGTCATCCGCAGCGTTTTGATGAAGTAGAGCGCATGCTCGAAGCACGAGGCTTGCGCTGGCAGCGACGTTCTCAATTGACTACAGAGAATGTACCTGCAAGTACTCAGATACTGCTCGGCGATACTATGGGTGAGATGTTTGCCTACTATGCCGCATGTGATGTGGCATTTATTGGCGGCAGTTTGTTACCCCTAGGCGGACAAAATTTGATTGAAGCCCTGTCCTGTGGCAAACCAGTGTTAGTGGGGCCGCATACCTTTAATTTTAAACAGGTAACTGCGGATGCTATCACCGTGGGTGCCGCTATCCGTGTGCCTGATGCGCAGCATGTTTTTTCAAGTGTGAGTCAAATGGATGCAACTTCTAAAGACTATCAAGCGATGTCCGACGTGGCGGTTCAGTTCTGCGTTCAGCACCAAGGTGCTACTGCACGAACCCTCAAGTTGTTGTCGCCACAATTGAAATAAAAAATAAAAATAGCTACAAATAAAAATAGCCAAAAAAATGCCAGTCGGATGACTGGCATTTTTTGTTCACTAAAGAGAGCTTATTGTTTTTCTGGCTCGCTAAAGCCGCCACCGAGCGAACGATACAAATCAACAGCGTTGGTTAAGCGTAGTAGTTGTGACTGAACCAGCGCTTGTTCTGCCGTGAATAATTCACGTTCAGCATCTAATAGATCCAGATAACTCGAAATACCATTTTCATAGCGCGCACGTGCAAGCGACAGTCGTTCGGCTTGTGCATTTCTAAATGCGCTTTGCGCTTCGATTTCTTCCGTTAATGTGGCGCGTGCTGATAAGGCATCGGCTACTTCACGGAATGCGACTTGAATCGTTTTTTCATAGTCCGTGATCGCCATATTGCTGCGTATCTCTGCCAAGTTCAGGCTAGCTTTGGTGCGGCCGTTATCAAAAATAGGCAAGGTGATCTGCGGCAAAAAGCTCCAGGTGCGTGATCCACCGTCAAATAATCCACTGAGATCATTACTCGCAAAGCCATATCCGGTGGTGAGCGAAATGCGTGGGAAGAAAGCGGCGCGAGCCGCAGCAACATTCGCCTGAGTCGCACGCAGTCGTTGTTCAGCAGCGCGTATGTCAGGGCGACGCTCTAATAAATCTGAGGGTAATCCTTCACCAATATCAGCAGTGATGACTTGGGTTGACAGTGTCGCAGTTTGCGTTGGTAGCTTTACGTTTGAGCCGGTCAGTAAGGTCAGTGCATTGACGGCTAACGCATGCTGGCGGCGCAAACCTAGCAAGACAACTTTCGCAGAATAGACCAGCGTTTCACTTTGCTGAAACTCCATCGCATTGG
>CANGFL010000276.1 GCA_947453015.1 Oxalobacteraceae bacterium
ACGACTTCATGCGTTAGTTCGATTTCATATTCGCCGCGTTTGAACGTATACGTTTTGGTGAGCTTTATACCATCCTGTTCCGCATCAAGAATCAGTTGCACGCTATTCGCGCCTTCGAGCGTACGTACGCCTGGGCGGGCAGTAAATAAGGAGCGGTGATTCGGGGCGCCCGCACCAATCAGGCCGCTTTGACCGACATAGGTGCGGCTCGAGCCAGATTCCATCAAGACGACATTTCGGCTTTGGTCGGCACTGTCTTTGTGTTGCAGTAGTTCGATGCGAGTAAGTGCTGCACCGGCCGTGTTGATTTCTGCTTTCAACAGATCGGTCGTAATAGTGATTTTTTCACCGGCCTGGACGATTGCTGCGCCTGCTGGTACATCGGCACCGCTGGCGACCGGAGTGCTAACGCTGGCTTGCGGAACGGATGAATCGGTTTTTGTGTTGGTCGTCGCGCTGTTAGTAGTGGATGCGACTTCAGGCGCAAACATCGAAGCGCCGCCATTGTAGACATTCCAGTTCTCCCACAGCATTAGCAGTGAGAGCGAAAAAATCACCAACAGCACAGTACGTTTGATATCCATAAGAGTCGCGAAAAGGAATAATGGTTCAGGGGTGTGAGCGCGTTACGTGGTCAGCCACATTGGCGACCTCATTAGTGAGCTTACGTTTTGGTACTAGATCGACACCACCGGCATGCCATGGATGGCATTTGCATAAACGCTGACAGGCGAGCGCGCTACCGCGCAACGCGCCATGTTCAACGACGGCTTGCTGTGCATACTCCGAACAACTCGGATAAAAGCGGCAATGCTGACCTAGTAGCGGACTGATCGCTATTTTGTAAATGCGCAGTAGGATCAGCAGCAAGGATTTCATTAGGTGCGGTGGCGAGTTTGACTATCAACGGAGCTGAGTAGAGTTTTCAGCTCAGCCGTAAGTGCAATTTTGCACGATTTTGAAGAAGCGCTTTGCTTGCGACTCATCAGCGGATTGGTAAGCCGAATAATGCAGTCCGTTGATGACAGTTCTGAGCGACGGAAAAGTTCTCTTGCAACACGCTTGATCATATTTCGAGTCACCGCTCGTTGAGCTAGTCTTTTCGCTACGACGACGCCCAGTCTGGCATGGCCAAGAGCATTCGATTGCTGATAAAGCGCAAAGTGTTCTGTGCGCTTTACGGGGCGTAAACGAAAAACGGATGAAAACTCATCCGTTTTTAGAATACGCCTGTGTCTGCCGAAATCTTCCGGACGATCGCCGGATGGAGTCTCGGGCAAGGTCGTGCTACCAGCCTTAAACGGCCAGACGCTTGCGACCTTTGGCGCGACGCGCATTAAGCACAGCGCGTCCTGAGCGGGTAGCCATGCGTGCACGGAAGCCATGTGTGCGCTTGCGGCGGACGACTGAAGGTTGAAAGGTACGTTTCATGTTGGGGTCTCGCTGATCGGTATAGACTGAGCAAAAACCGGCGTAAATGCCCGGCCAAAATCTTGAGTTGCGGCGCTAAGAAGCTATTACGGCAGCGCGCAACGCAGAGAACCGTCGATTAGACAGCATTTTGTCTATTTCTGTCAATCACTTACCGCTGTTAAACACGGGTTTATGCCGCCGAGCGGGCCGATTGGCGCCCGATTGCGCCATCTCCGGTCACGGATTCAACGGCTTTCCAGAAAGTTAAATAATTAGCAAAAAATTTGACCCATCAAGACGGTTGGTGATTCATCATTTTTGGGTCCTTCCTGTGGATAACTTGGCCCGGCAAGAGTAGAATAGAGGCTATTCCGGCTAGCCTTTGCGCTTTGGCCGTCAGACCAACCTAGAACTTCGGGGCGCACTTTCTCCCGTTGCTCCCACAACCGAATAACGCATGGAAGAATTCTGGCAGACCTGTGCATTGCGGCTGCAGCAGGAGCTAACGCCTCAGCAATTTAGCGCCTGGATCAAGCCACTGGCAATGCTCGACTTTGAGGACGGTCGTTTGCGCATCGCTGCGCCGAATCGTTTCAAACTCGATTGGGTCAAAACCCAGTTTGCCGATCGCATTACCACCATTGCCGCAGAATTTTGGCAGTCGCCGGTGGATGTGCAGTTTGTTCTGGACCCTCGTAACGGGCAGCTTAAAAAAACAGCAGGTCCAAGCGCACCGGTAAACCCGTTGTCGTCATCGGATGCCCCAATCGAGCGCGCCGCGCCGCCGGAGGAAACACATTTACGCCGCGATCAGAGCCGCATTAATACGGCGTTGACTTTCGACAGCTTTGTAACGGGCAAGGCCAATCAACTGGCCCGTGCCGCCGCCATTCAGGTTGCTAGCAACCCCGGAATTTCTTACAACCCGCTATTTTTATATGGTGGTGTCGGACTGGGTAAAACCCACTTGATTCACGCAATTGGTAATCAGGTGCTGGCTGATAATCCCTCGGTCAAGATTCGTTACATCCACGCAGAGCAGTACGTGCGCGATGTGGTCACGGCCTATCAGCGCAAAGGCTTTGATGACTTTAAGCGTTATTACCATTCGCTGGATTTGCTGCTGATCGATGACATTCAGTTTTTTGGCGGCAAAAACCGAACGCAAGAAGAATTTTTCTATGCCTTTGAAGCGCTAATCGCTGCCAAGAAGCAAATCATTATTACGAGCGATACCTATCCCAAAGAAATTACGGGTATGGATGATCGTTTGATCTCTCGATTTGATTCAGGATTGACGGTTGCTGTGGAGCCGCCCGAGTTGGAAATGCGCGTAGCTATTTTGTTGAAAAAGGCCGCGCTTGAAGGTGCCGCACTCTCGGATGATGTGGCGTTTTTTGTGGCCAAACATTTGCGCTCGAATGTGCGCGAGCTTGAGGGCGCGCTGCGAAAAATTCTTGCCTACTCGCGCTTTCACGGCAAAGACATCACGATTGATGTCGTTAAAGATGCATTGAAAGATTTGCTGTCGGTGCAGAATCGCCAGATCTCGGTTGAGAACATACAGAAAACAGTTGCTGACTTTTTTAATATAAAAGTCGCAGACATGTATTCCAAAAAACGGCCAGCAAATATTGCGCGGCCACGGCAGATAGCGATGTATTTGGCTAAAGAGTTAACGCAAAAAAGTCTGCCGGAGATTGGTGAATTGTTTGGCGGGCGTGATCACACGACCGTGCTACATGCTGTACGAAAGATTGCTGCAGATCGTAGTAAAAATCCCGAATGCAATCACGAGCTTCACGTGTTGGAGCAAACCTTAAAGGGCTGAGCTGGCATTAAACCAGAGCAGCAATTAAAAAAGAACCAAAAATGCTGATACAGAAAGCGACTCGCGAAAGGAACGCACGATGCTACTGGTAAAAATTCACAGGGACGCTTTGTTGCGGCCACTGCAAATCGTGAGTGGTATTGTCGAGCGTCGGCACACGTTGCCGATTCTCGCCAATATCCTCATCCGAAAAGA
>CANGFL010000277.1 GCA_947453015.1 Oxalobacteraceae bacterium
GTGTGGCAAATGGTCATTCGACGATTACGCCATGTAACTCTGGTTTGCAAAAACTGACTGACGCTGCGATTGAAGCGACACGCACCGGTGGTGGTAATCCTCAAGTATTTGGTACACCTACGATCTCTGACGGTATGTCGATGGGTACCGAAGGTATGAAGTATTCACTGATTTCGCGCGAAGTGATCGCCGATTGTATTGAAACTTGTGTGCAGGGTCAGTGGTTAGATGGTTGTGTTGTGATTGGTGGCTGCGATAAAAATATGCCGGGCGGGATGATCGCTATCGCGCGCACGAACGTGCCGAGTATTTATGTGTATGGCGGCACCATCAAGCCGGGTAACTGGAAAGGTAAAGATTTAACGATCGTCTCCGCATTCGAAGCCGTGGGTCAATTCACCGCTGGAAAAATGTCGGATGAAGATTTCGAAGGCATTGAGCGTAACGCTTGCCCGACTACTGGTTCATGCGGCGGTATGTTTACTGCCAATACCATGTCATCGTCGTTTGAAGCGCTGGGTATGTCATTGATGTACTCATCTACTATGGCCAATCCGGATGATGAAAAAACAGTATCCGCGGCCGAATCAGCTCGCGTTTTGTTAGATGCCGTCAAGGCGAATCGTCGTCCACGCGACATCATCACTCGTAAATCGATTGAGAACGCGGTTGCCGTCATCATGGCTACCGGCGGCTCAACCAATGCAGTGTTGCATTACTTAGCGATTGCCCATGCAGCAGAAGTTGAATGGACCATTGATGATTTTGAGCGTATGCGTAAAAAAGTACCGGTGATTTGTAACCTAAAACCTTCCGGTGAATACGTGGCGACTGATCTGCATAAAGCGGGTGGCGTGCCTCAAGTGATGAAGATTTTGCTCAACGCTGGTCTGTTGCATGGCGATTGCATGACCATCACTGGCAAAACATTGGCCGAAGAATTGAAGAATGTGCCCGATACACCAGCCGCTGGCCAAGATGTGATTCGCACCATCGACAAGGCTTTGTACAAAGTCGGTCACCTCGCCATACTAAAAGGCAATCTCGCGACCGAAGGCTGTGTAGCAAAAATTTCTGGCCTTAAAAATCCTGTCATCACTGGCCCAGCGCGAGTGTTTGATGATGAGCCTTCAGCCATGGAAGCCATCGTCGCCGACAAAGTTAAAGCAGGAGAAGTCGTTGTGTTGCGCTACCTAGGTCCTAAGGGTGGCCCCGGCATGCCTGAGATGCTGTCGCCCACGTCGGCACTGATTGGCAAGGGCTTGGGTGAGTCCGTTGGATTGATTACCGATGGTCGCTTTTCTGGCGCGACTTGGGGTATGGTGGTCGGTCACGTTGCGCCCGAAGCCTATGTGGGTGGAACCATCGCCTTAGTACAAGAAGGTGATTCCGTGACTATCGATGCGAACCAATTGCTGATTCAGCTCAACGTGCCCGAAGAAGAAATTGCTCGTCGTCGCGCCGCTTGGAAACAGCCTGCACCAAGATATACCCGTGGTGTTTTGTCGAAGTTTGCTGCTTTGGCTTCGAGTGCGAGCAAGGGCGCAGTGACTGGTTAATTTTCAAAAAACCAATAGTTATTTCGTTTAGCGCAGGGCGTTTCTATTTATGAAACGCCCTTTTGTTAACGATTGTAAGCGTCGACAGTCAACTTGGGATGGCAGTGCTAGATTGCGTTTTGAGCAGGTCCGCAAAAAGCGGTAAAATTACTGGGTCAACAAAATTATGGAGAGTGACATGAAACGTATTCTGGTTGCAGTTATCGCTTTTGGCGCGATGTTTACCAATGCTGCATTCGCTAGCGAGCAGCTTGCAAAAGAAAAGAATTGCTTGGCATGCCACGCAATCGATAGCAAATTAGTGGGTCCAGCGTATAAAGAAGTCGCCGCTAAATACAAAGGCGACAAGAGCGCTGAAGACAAGCTGGCACAAAAAGTAATGAAGGGTGGCAGCGGTGTGTGGGGTCAAATTCCTATGCCAGCTAACCCACAAGTTTCAGCTGCTGAAGCTAAGACACTCGTTAAGTGGGTCTTGTCACTGAAGTAATCAGTACAAACTGCTTCACAAAAAAAGCGCTCTCATGAGCGCTTTTTTTATGTGCGGTGTTTTACTGTCTATAAAATTTTTGCGTTTACAGAACCACAGTTAAACATCACCATCACAACTATCTAAGCTTGTATTCAACAATGATGTCGCTGATCGCCGCCGTTTTTTCAGGAAAATTTCGGCCCATATACAACAAGGATTCGCGAACTGCATCGCGCATCGTCTCCACACTAAAATATTGGTTGGCAGGCTCTATGCCGCTAGAAGCTGGATCAGCCCAAATATGATAAACGTAGTCCCCCATATCATTTTCGATAAAATCAATTTCCCATCCTGGTGAACCACGTATCGCACCCTGTTGTGACAGTATGCGATCCAACATGAATGACGATGATTCACTGAAAAAGGGATACAGCGCAAACAAAAGCGTCCAATACAAAAGCTGTAGAGATGGATCTACTTCGTCAATCAGTGACCTTCGCATAGTGATCCCCTTGCTAGTAAGTGGTGAGAGATGGAGTGTTTATCGCTGAGATCCTGTCGATCAAAACCTATCTACGCTCGTTGAAGAGTGTGTGACTAAATTTGATAGAGAAGACAGCGGCAATGAACAAGCGTCGAATTAAATTACATTGAATTGCGGCGCTAACTATGGGGTAAGAAGGGGTATGTTGGAATCAAACGCGTAGCTATATGCAAAACATTGTGTGATTACTTCTTAAGCACCGCATTTGTGTGGGTTTTTTTCTAATCGATTTGCGTGAATTGATAGAAGGTATGCGTAAAGCGAGTAATGCGTTTTTTGATCAGGTCTGATTCGGATTGGACTGCCTGATTGTTGTGGCTGATGATCGAACTTTTGTAGTGTGGGTGGTCATGCAATAAACAAATAAGTAGTTCTGGAAATACGAGTTCTAATGACTTTCATGCGGTGATTATTAATCCCACTCGCGCGTGATGATGTAACCCTTGCTGCGCATACAAGAGCCTAGTTCTAGCCCTTTTTTCTTGGAAGCTGCAAGTATCACAGCAGTAGACGAGCGCGGCGGTTCATCTGTTGAGTAGACTCCGTCGACCATCCCGCCACACTTAACCCAATCCGCACGCCAAATCTCAGATTTCGAGTCTGGTTTCTCGCAATACTCGCCGAAGCCTTTGGATGGATAAGGCGTTCATAGGCTTCGCGGTCGCAATATGCTTGGGGTGTTTGAGGGCCGCAAATATGACCATTCCCTATCGTGCATCCGATCAACCCACTTAGACAAAAGAGAATTAAAATTTTTATTAGATTGTTCATCGCGCTTCTTTCAATAAAATTGAAATTGCTGTCCACATCTCAGGTTTACCAATCAGAACTCCATTGTTCAGTAAAGTGATAGCCTTTAGCATTCA
>CANGFL010000278.1 GCA_947453015.1 Oxalobacteraceae bacterium
AAAGATGATAGGTTTGGCGAGGCTTTCGATTTGAGTTTCCAAGTTATGTAACTGGCCATGGAAGTAATCAGCGCTATGGTTGAAGTTAGCGAGTAAGCCAGCAATGAAAGCGGCTAAAAATCCATTACCATGTATTGCTTGTGCCAGAACGAAGGTTACTAAGGGAATCGCCAGCACGATCGCAAAATCATAGGGCGCTTCATTGATACCAGCCGCATAGTTTTTTTGTTTGTATTTTTCATACTGAATCATCGCAGCCCAACCTACCATCCCAGCGACTATGCCAAACAGCATTTGCTGACCCAGATGCAGCATATTTTCTTGACTAAACAAGCCGGCAGAAAGACTGCTCAAGCTATCAACATTAATGCCTTCTAAAATCATAGAAGCAATCGCTGCGGTAAAGATCGCACCGACAGCATCATTTAACGCGCTTTCTGCGACGGATAAACCAGAGAGACGTTTGTATTCTTCTTTGAAAATTAATTGTTTGAGCGTAGGAATTAATGCGGCAGGATCAGTCGAACCTATGATGGCCGCAAGCAAAGCAGCGGTACGCCCATCGAGCCCTATCATCATCAATAATGGGAACATCACAAAGAAAGTGATGAGGTAGCCCACTACGGCAATCATGATGGTGGGAAAAGCGATTTTCATGAAGTCGCGTCTATCGATTTCATCGCCGCCGGATTTTAAAATGATGGCAGCTAATGCAGTACAGACAACTACTGCAAGAGGTAGTTGTGTGGCTAAAGGTGAGAGTGCATCATGCAGCACAATGCCAATCAGCAGTTGAAGTGTAAAACTAGGGAATAGGGTGTCTTGCGCGAATTTGCTGCACGACCAGCCAAACACAAGAAACAATCCTAAGCACCAGAGTGCGAGCGCTATCGTGGCTTCGGTACCTTCAAATTGTCCTATGTGCGTTAGAACGAAGGGTGCGGCAGCATTGACTACAGCGGCGGCGATAAACAAAACAGCGATTTTTAAATACTTGTTCATGATCGACAGTTCACCCTAGAGGATGGTCAGGCAGTGAATAAAATTTTCTGTGGATTACCCGCACTCGTCGTAGCTAGCGATACCCAGTGAGTGATTGCCGGTATATATCCGTTTAGTCGGCATACTACTAGAGTATGAATTCGTGCGGTTAGCCAGTGGGCCATGTGAAGGTTTTCTGCCACGCTTATAGCCTTTGTGCGCCTTAAAAGACCGCTAGTTTCTAGCCGAAGGTGAGGTGCAGGTAAGATTTATCTCGTGGTATTCTCGCGCCACAATCATACAAGCATCTCCCAATGCAGGGAGAGCCTATTTCAGGAGATGACATGTCATTTAATTCATTAAGCTTATCCCTTAGCCGCTTTCAAATTAAGACATTCATACTGGCGTGTGTAACGGTCAGTCTGTCTTTATCGGCGACTGCCGCATGCCCAGATGATGCAGCGATTGACGCCTACGTGGTTGAATACAGCAAGCTAAAGCTTAGCAAAGGTTTTGGGAATGACATTAGCTTGGCCGATGCAGAATGCGCCAAGCGCAAGTTAGGAAAAAAGTTGACGATACCGTTGGGCGCCTTAGTTGGTTATAAGGCGGCATTTACTAATCCCGCTTTGCAGCAACGCTTTGGTGTTGATGGTCCCAAGTGGGGCTACATGTATCAACGCAATATGATTGATACGATTGCCGTGCTTCCTGCGAATTTTGGTGTGCGCCCACTCGTTGAAGCCGATTTTTTAGTAGAAGTTAGCGACCCACGTCTTGCTGACGCCAAGACACCATTGGAAGCTTTGGGTTATTTAGAATCCATCATCCCATTTATTGAATTACCTGATTTGATGTTGGAAGGTCAGTTCAGCGGTAATGCCATGATCTCAACCAATGTAGCATTTCGTGGTGGAGTGATTGGTATGGAAATTCCCGTCAAAAAAACGCAAGCCTTTGTGGATGCACTGGCGAATATGACTGTGGTGATGACGGATGATGCTGAAGGTAAAGAGCTTGGGCGCGTTAAGGGTAGTGTGTTGATGGATAACCCCATCAATGCGGCGATGTGGCTAGCGCAAGCATTGAAAAAGGACGGCATCACCTTGAAAAAAGGTGACATCTTAAGTCTGGGTGGTTTCATACCGCCGCTTCCTACTAAGCCGGGCATGAAGGCACGCGTGCAGTACATCGGTTTGCCAGGCGATCCGCAATTGACGGTGGAATTTAATTAAATAGAGGTAGGTTGTTTACTGCACCGGCAAGAGTGCATTGACTACGAGACGGGGGAATAACCATGGTTGAATATTCGCGATTTTTGCCTTGGGTACTCTCGGGCTTTGGGTTTTTTTTATTTTTCCCGTTCTCGCATCTGCTATCGCTGATTTGCCTGATTCTTTTTATTGTCGGCTGGCGTGATTATCGCCAAGAGCAGCATGCGGTATTGCGAAATTATCCCGTGTCTGGGCATCTACGTTTTATGCTTGAATATATTCGTCCCGAGATACGGCAATATTTTCTTGAAAGCGATGAAGAAAATTTGCCCTTCTCGCGGAATCAGCGTGCGATGGTTTACTCGCGTGCCAAACGACAAAATGATGCGCGCGGATTTGGCACCATCAAATCGGTGTATGGCAAAGATACAGAATGGATAGGGCATTCAGCGGCTCCCAAAGTGGCCGACCCTGATACGTTTCGTATACGTATTGGTGGGTCCCAATGCACACAGCCGTATCAGGCATCGATATTCAATATTTCAGCGATGAGTTTTGGATCGCTTTCAGCCAACGCCATACTAGCGTTAAATCGCGGTGCAAAAATCGGCGGTTTTTATCATGACACCGGCGAAGGATCGATATCGTCTTACCATCGCGAGCATGGCGGTGATTTGGTGTGGGAGATTGGTTCGGGTTATTTTGGTTGCCGCACTTCAGACGGCAGGTTTGATCCCGAGCGATTCGCCGAGCAGGCAGCAACGCCACAAGTAAAAATGATAGAAATAAAAATGTCGCAGGGTGCAAAGCCCGGACATGGCGGCGTATTACCTGCAGCGAAAGTCACGATAGAGATTGCCACCACGCGTGGTGTTCCTATGGGACAGAATTGTGTTTCACCTGCGTCGCATAGCGCATTTTCAAATCCGATTGAATTGATGGCTTTTATTCGTCAATTACGCGAGCTATCGGCTGGCAAACCCGTCGGTTTTAAATTATGTATTGGTCAGCCCTGGGAATGGTTTGCCATCGCCAAGGCGATGATGGAAACCGATACGTATCCTGATTTCATCGTCGTTGATGGTAGCGAAGGGGGTACGGGTGCCGCACCCGTTGAGTTTGCGGACTATATGGGCATGCCCATGCGCGAAGGGCTGCGCTTGGTGCACAACACCTTGGTCGGTATGGGTAAGCGGGACCTAGTTCGTGTGGGTGCTTCCGGTAAAAT
>CANGFL010000279.1 GCA_947453015.1 Oxalobacteraceae bacterium
ATAATTCCCGCGAGTGACTCAACCTGCTGTTCATCCGCGATCACTCCGACCCAATCATCAATCTCAACGGTTGTCCCGTTCAAGAGCTTGAGCGACTCACCTTTACGCCCCCAACGCACTTCGAGGTTGCCGTGAATTTTGTCCAAATCAAACACATGGGTAGGACGGCCCAACTCCAACATCACATAGTTCGATATATCAACCAGCGCAGAGATAGGTCGTTGACCACTGCGTTCCAAACGCTGCTTCATCCATTCAGGCGTTGCTGCTTTTGCGTTCAAACCACGAATCACACGACCCGAAAAACGGCCGCAAAGATCAGGCGCACTGATGTTTACTTTTAGTTTTTCATCGCTATCACTGGCATACGGTTTGCAGACGGGTGGATTTAAGGCCACACCAGTTAACGCAGACACTTCACGCGCAACACCCAACACCGATAAACAATCCGCGCGATTAGGGGTGAGCTTAATCGTGAATTTCAAATCATTGAGTTGATGATAATCACGGAAATTTTGTCCTATCAATGCACCTTCGGCTAATTCTAATAAGCCGCCATGGTCCTCAGATAAACACAACTCACGCGCCGAACACAGCATGCCTTGCGATTCAACACCGCGCAGCTGCCCTACTTTAATTTCTAACGATTTACCATCCGGGCCCGGTGGCAACTTCGCACCTGGTAGCGCACAAGGCACTTTCATTCCCACTCGCACATTCGGCGCACCGCACACAATCGTGAGTAGCGTTCCTGTGCCTGCATCAACCTGACAAACATTCAAACGATCGGCGTTTGGATGACGATTCACTTCACGCACCTGCGCCACCACCACATGGGTAAACGGCGGCGCGACTGGTTCGACCTCTTCCACTTCGAGACCGGCCATCGTCAGCAAATGCGACAACTCATCCGAAGTCAGCTTAGGATTGACTAGAGTACGCAACCAATTTTCTGAAAATTGCATGGTGTGCCAGTAATGAACGGTGTCAGTTAAATTGCTTTAGAAAGCGTAAGTCGCCTTCGTAGAACAGGCGTAAATCATTGATGCCATAACGCAGCATGGTCAATCGCTCCAGACCCGAGCCAAAAGCAAAACCAATGAACTCTTCTGGATCTAAACCCATATTTCTTAGTACCGTTGGGTGAACCTGACCTGCGCCCGACACTTCAAGCCAACGACCTTTCAGCGGACCACTGCCAAAGGCAATATCGATCTCAGCGGAAGGCTCAGTAAAGGGAAAATAGGAAGGACGAAAACGGACTTGAAGATCATCCGTTTCAAAAAAAGCTTTTACGAAATTCAGATAAACACCTTTGAGATCAGCGAAGCTGATATCCGTGTCTATCCACAAACCTTCGACCTGATGAAACATCGGTGAATGCGTCGCATCGCTATCAACGCGATAGGTGCGGCCCGGTGCAATCACTTTGATCGGTGGTCGATTCATGCGCGCATAACGCACTTGCATCGGACTCGTATGAGTACGCAACAGCAGCTGCTTACCGGTACTGTCTTTGCCATCGATATAAAACGTATCTTGCATCGAACGTGCCGGATGATTTTCCGGGCTATTCAACGCGGTGAAGTTAGTCCAGTCAGTTTCAATCTCAGGGCCATCAGCCACATCAAAACCAATCGATCCGAAAATGGCCTCGACTCGTTCCCATGTACGCATGACTGGATGAATCCCACCAAAACCACGGCCACGACCCGGCAAAGTGACATCGATAGCTTCAGCATTTAATCGAGTTTGCATCTGCGCATCAGCCAGCGCTTGGCGCCTGGCTGATAGCAATGACTCAATCTTTTCCTTGGCCTCATTGATGACTGCGCCTTGAGCGCGACGCGCATCAGGATCAAGCTTGCCCAAGCCTTTCATCTGCTCAGTAATCAAGCCAGTCTTGCCCAGATATTTAGCCTTGGCGTTTTCCAACGCAGCAGGATCCTGAGCACCGATGAAATCGGCCTCAGCAGCGACGACGAGTTGTTCCAATGTGCTCATGGAATATGTGGCTCGAATTCTTTTTGAGTATGACGATGAAAAAATAATGGGGCATCGGTCGAAACCGCTGCCCCATCTACGTCTGTGTCACCAGCCGTCTGCGTGAGCGCTTAGCGAGAAGCGCTCGCCTCGCATCAAGCGGCGATGGTGGCCTTTACTTGATTAACGATCGCTGCAAACGCTGGCTTGTCCATCACAGCCATGTCAGCCAAGACCTTACGATCCAAACCGATCGCGGCTTTTTTCAGGCCGTTCATGAATACGCTGTATGTCAGGCCATGCTCACGTGAAGCGGCATTAATACGCGTAATCCACAGTGCACGGAATACGCGTTTCTTGTTACGACGATCACGATACGCGTATTGACCAGCGCGCATGACCGCTTGTTTAGCAACGCGATAAACGCGACTGCGACGACCGCGGTAACCCTTAGCGGCGTTTAAGACTTTTTTATGACGGGCCCGTGCTGTGACCCCACGTTTTACTCTTGGCATGGTGTGCTCCTATTGACGAGAGTGAGGTTAAGCGAAGGGCATCATTGCGCGGATAGAGTCAATGTTCGTTTCATGAACATTAGTAGCTCCGCGTAACTGACGTTTATTTTTGGTCGTTTTCTTGGTCAGGATGTGGCGCTTGAATGCTTGACCACGTTTGACCGTTCCACCTGGGCGCACGCGAAAACGCTTCTTCGCGCTGCTCTTGGTTTTCATTTTTGGCATGACACACGCTGCCCTTTCAGGCAGTTCCATTTTTTTACGATTACAGGTGGCAGCAAAACACTGCTCTTGGATGCCTGCACTCGCTTCTTATTGGCGACGGCATCGAGGCCATCGCATCCTGAGGGTTACCCCCCAAGCACCTCGCTTTTTTAGCAAGACGCGGATTCTATCAAAAATTACTTCTTCTTTTTCGGCGACAGCACCATCACCATCTGCCGGCCTTCCATTTTTGGAAACTGTTCGATCTGACCATAAGGCTCCAGATCCGCTTTCAGTCGCTCCAACATACGCATACCAATTTCCTGGTGCGCCATTTCTCGACCGCGAAAACGCAGCGTAATCTTGGTCTTATCGCCCTCATCGAGGAACTTAATAAGGTTACACAGCTTGATGTTGTAGTCACCATCATCCGTACCGGGGCGAAATTTGATCTCTTTAACTAAGATCACTTTCTGCTTCAGCTTAGCTTCGTGTGCCTTCTTTTGTTCCTGATATCTGAATTTGCCGTAATCCATCAGACGACAAACAGGTGGAACAGCGGTTGGAGCGATTTCTACGAGATCGACATTCGCTTCCTCTGCCAGACGGAACGCATCGGGGAGACTGACTATACCCAAAGGTTCGTTATCAACACCAGCCAAGCGCACTTCAGGCGCGGAGATTTCACCGTTGATTCGGTGCGACTTATCAGTAGCTAT
>CANGFL010000280.1 GCA_947453015.1 Oxalobacteraceae bacterium
AAATTTCCGAAGGCCTGGCGCCGGTGATCGTGCAAGCATTGGCGCGCATGATCTTGTCGCTTAAATCACAGGGGTACACGATAGTGATGGTTGAGCAGAATTTCCGATTTGCTGCACCGCTAGCGGATCGGTTTTATGTGATGGAGCATGGGCAGATTGTTGAACAGTTCGCCGCCGCTGAACTCAATAGCAAAACAGCAGTGCTAAACGAATTGTTGGGGGTCTAACATGGAACTTTTTGGTATTCCTATGTCGGCTCTGTTGGGGCAATTACTGCTAGGTTTAGTTAATGGCTCGTTTTACGCGATGCTATCGCTGGGCCTTGCGGTGATTTTTGGTTTGCTCAATGTGATTAATTTTGCCCACGGTGCCTTGTACATGATGGGCGCGTTTCTAGCGTGGATGGGTCTGAACTATTTTGGTATTAACTATTGGGTCATGCTGATTGTGGCTCCGATACTGGTGGGACTATTTGGCATCATCATTGAAAAAACGATGCTGCAGTGGCTCTATCGTTTAGACCATTTATACGGTTTGCTACTTACGTTTGGTATTACGCTGATGTTAGAGGGCATATTTCGCTCTTTCTATGGTGTGTCCGGTCAGCCGTTTTCAGTGCCATCCCAACTCGCGGGTGCAACGGATTTAGGTTTTATGATTTTGCCGAATTACCGTGCATGGGTGGTCTTCGCATCGATTGTGGTGTGTTTGATGACCTGGTTCGTGATTGAAAAAACGCGTCTGGGTGCGTATCTGCGTGCGGGTACTGAAAACCCCAAGATGGTCGAAGCATTTGGTATCAATGTGCCGTTGATGGTCACACTCACCTATGGATTTGGTGTGGCACTCGCCGGTTTTGCGGGTGTGTTGGCAGCGCCTGTTTTGCAAGTATCGCCTTTGATGGGATCGAATTTAATCATCGTAGTTTTTGCGGTGGTGGTGATTGGCGGCATGGGCTCGATACTCGGATCAATTCTGACCGGACTAGGGCTAGGTGTGATTGAAGGCCTGACCAAAGTGTTCTATCCCGAGCTTTCTGCGACGGTAGTTTTCATCATCATGGCGATTGTTTTATTGATTCGCCCCGCTGGCCTGTTCGGCCGCGAGAAATAAGGAGTCGCCGCCATGTTGAAAAAACTCGGTTACGTTGCTGTGTTAGTGGGCGCTTTGGCTGCACCTATGTTTTTGTATCCGGTGCTGCTGATGAAAATTCTGTGCTTTGCGTTATTCGCATGCGCATTTAATTTATTGATTGGCTTTACAGGTCTGCTCTCGTTTGGTCACGCTGCATTTTTTGGTGGTGCCTCGTATATCGCCGGACATGCATTAAAAGTCTGGGGTGTTCCTACGGAGTTAGGTCTTTTGTTGGGAGTTGTCTTTGCTGCCTTGATGGGACTGCTGGTCGGTAAGTTAGCGATTCGCCGACAAGGTATTTACTTCACTATGATTACCATGGCGCTGTCGCAGATGCTGTTCTTCGTATTTCTGCAAGCACCGTTTACCGGTGGTGAAGATGGTTTGCAGTCAATTCCCAGAGGAACGCTGTTAGGTAGCATCGATCTGAAAAATGATCTGACCATGTATTACGTGGTGTTGGGCATAGTGATTGCCTCGTTCTTGCTGATAGTTCGTATCATTCATTCGCCCTTTGGTCAGGTACTTAAGGCAGTAAAAGAGAATGAGCCGCGTGCTATTTCGTTAGGTTACGACACGGATCGCTACAAGTTGCTCGCCTTTGTGTTGTCGGCTGCGTTGGCTGGACTAGCGGGTTCAACTAAAGCCGTTGTGCTGGGTTTTGGCACCTTAACGGATGTGCATTGGTCAATGTCGGGTCTGGTGGTATTGATGACGTTGGTTGGTGGTATGGGTACCTTGCTGGGGCCTGTGGTCGGCGCCATCATCATCATTGCGTTGGAAAATAAACTCGGTGATTTTGGTACCTGGCTGGCGACGATCACTCACATAGAATGGTTCAACACCATTGGTGAATCCGTCACGATGGTGACGGGATTTATTTTTATCATGTGCGTGCTTGCCTTTAGGCGCGGCATCATTGGTGAATTAGCGGCGCGTATACGTTGAGGTCTGATTTACTCACGTACCCCTATAAAAACTGAGATTCAAACAAATACGTTAACGACATGAGCAAAGCAAGTTTTCATTGGGAAGATCCCTTTCTACTCGATCAGCAGTTAACTGAAGAAGAGCGCATGGTGCGCGATGCAGCGGCTGTGTATGCACAAGAAAAGCTGACGCCTCGTGTACTCGAAGCATTTCGTAACGAGCGTACTGATCCCTCCATTTTCCGTGAGATGGGTGAGTTGGGAATGTTGGGAGCCACTATCCCTCCTGAGTATGGTGGTGCTGGTTTGAATTACGTTAGCTACGGACTTATCGCACGCGAGATTGAACGGGTTGATTCTGGTTTTCGCTCCATGATGAGTGTGCAAAGCTCATTGGTGATGCTGCCTATTTTTGAATTTGGAACCGAAGCGCAAAAACAAAAATATTTGCCTAAGCTCGCTACGGGTGAGTGGATAGGTTGCTTTGGTTTGACTGAGCCGGATCATGGATCTGATCCCGGTGGCATGGAGTCACGTGCAAAAAAAGTGGATGGTGGCTATAGCCTGTCTGGTTCGAAAATGTGGATTAGTAATAGCCCGTTAGCTCAGGTATTTGTGGTTTGGGCGAAAGACGACGAGGGAAAAATTCGCGGTTTCATTCTTGAAAAAGGATGGAAGGGTCTCTCGACACCGGCGATTCACGGCAAGGTCGGTTTACGCGCATCCACCACCGGCGAGATCGTGATGGATCAAGTGTTTGTTCCTGAAGAAAATGCGTTCCCAGAAATCCGTGGATTAAAAGGCCCGTTTACCTGTTTGGATGCAGCGCGCTTTGGCATTTCATGGGGTGCGTTGGGTGCAGCCGAGTTTTGTTGGCATACAGCGCGTACCTACACACTCGAACGTAAACAATTTGGTCGACCATTAGCTGCGAATCAACTCATACAAAAAAAATTAGCCGACATGCAAACCGACATTGCGCTGTCATTGCAGGGATGTTTGAGGCTCGGTCGTATGCGGGATGAAGGTACGGCAGCGGTTGAAATCACTTCCATCATGAAACGCAATTCATGCGGTAAAGCTTTGGATATTGCTCGCATGGCGCGCGATATGTTGGGTGGTAACGGGATTAGTGATGAGTATGGCGTTATTCGTCACGTAGTGAATCTTGAAGTGGTGAATACCTATGAAGGTACGCACGATATTCATGCACTGATACTTGGTCGCGCCCAGACCGGCATTCAGGCTTTTTTCTGAGTCTTGCTATGGCCATAGCAAGACTCAGAAAAAAGCCTGAATGCCGGTCTGGGCGCGACCAAGTATCAGTGCATGAA
>CANGFL010000281.1 GCA_947453015.1 Oxalobacteraceae bacterium
AGTTACACCGAGCGCAAAGAAAAAATACGTGCTGCTTTATTAGCCCAGGCAAATGGTGACCATATTTTGATGCCTGAGTCACTGCTAGATGAAGTGACCGCATTAGTTGAGTGGCCTGTCGTTTATGAATGCAATTTTGATCCTGCATTTTTGGTCGTTCCACAAGAATGTCTGATTTTGACCATGCAGACTAATCAAAAATATTTTGCACTAACGGATACACAAGGCAAGTTACGTTCACGCTTTCTCATCGTCTCAAACATCGAAACCCATGATGCCAGCCACATCATCGGTGGTAATGAACGTGTAGTTCGACCACGCTTATCCGATGCGAAATTCTTTTTCGAGCAAGATAAAAAGAAAAAACTTATCGATAGACTACCTGGCTTGGCCAGCGTGGTGTATCACAACAAACTGGGCTCGCAAGCGTTACGTAATGAACGTGTGGTTGCGATTGCTGCTGCGATCGCCGAATCACTGGGTGCCGATGTCGCTCAGGCTAAACGAGCCGCTCAGCTTTCAAAAGCTGATTTGTTAACTGACATGGTCGGCGAATTTCCAGAGCTGCAAGGCATCATGGGAACGTACTACGCACGCCACGATGGCGAGCCAGAAAATATAGCATTGGCCATTAGTGAACATTACCAACCGCGTTTTGCGGGTGATGCTTTACCCACCACCCAAACCGGAACGGTTGTCGCACTGGCTGATAAATTAGAAACACTCATCGGTATTTGGGGTATCGGTTTAGCACCAACAGGCGACAAAGATCCGTTTGCTTTACGTCGTCACGCATTGGGTGTGCTGCGTATGCTGATCGAGCAGCGTTTACCTTTATCGCTGTCACACTTGTTACTACAAGCTGCGAAGCAATTTCAAGGCAATGCGCAATTTACTGATCCGGTACATGACGCACAGATTTTTGTGTACGAGCGCTTGCGCGGCCTATTGCGTGATCGCGGTCATGCACAAGATGCGATTGAAGCCGTCGTTTCACAATCGCCCGACCGACTCGATGATATTTTGGATAGGTTGGATGCCGTTAAAGCATTTGCTGCGCTACCCGAAGCTATTTCACTCGCTGCCGCCAACAAGCGCATTACGAATATCCTGAAGAAAAATGAAGCTCCGCACGGTGAAGTGCAATCAGCCTTATTAGTCGAGCCTGCAGAACAACGCCTCTACGGTGCTATGGTTGAAGCAAGACAGGCAGTGGATCACGCCTTTGCCAAAGGCGATTTCGCCTCGACTTTAAAAGCATTAGCTGCGCTGCGCAATGATGTTGATGCGTTTTTTAATGATGTTATGGTCATGGCTGAAGATGCCGCATTGCGAGCTAATCGCCTCGCGTTACTCCAAGCTTTGCATGCGATGATGAACCGTGTCGCTGATATTTCTAGGCTAGCGGCCTAATGTTAGTACGAAGGATCACTGGATGAAGCTCATCATTCTGGATCGCGATGGTGTCATTAATTATGACTCCGATCAGTACATCAAATCACCGGATGAATGGAAGCCTATTCCCGGCTCCATGCAGGCGATTGCGCGTCTAAATCAACGGGGTTATCGCGTAGCGGTGGCGACCAATCAAGCGGGCATTTCACGCGGCTTGTTTGATATGAAAACGCTAGGCGCCATGCATCACAAACTACATCAAACGGCGCAAATGGCTGGTGCGCGAATCGATGCAATTTTTTTCTGTCCGCATAGCCCCGAAGATCACTGCGAATGCCGCAAACCACAACCCGGCATGCTGCTCTCGATTGGCAAACGCTTTGGCGTAAGTTTGCGAGATGTACCTATGGTCGGCGATTCATTACGTGATCTGCAAGCGGCTGAACAAGTGGGGGCGGCTCCTTATTTGGTGATGACTGGCAAAGGCGAACAAACATTGGCTACCGGCGGTCTCCCACACGGCACCAAAATTTTCGATAATCTGGCAATGATGGTGGAGCGCTTACTGCATGCGGATGATATCGTTCCTGAAACCGTAGAAATGGCACGCGCCGCCCTGCAAAAGAAGAAATAATGTATTCACGGTTAGCACTGTCTGCGCTAACTATTCTTGGAGTTTGAATGTCACGATTGTTGCTGTTGATGCGTTCAGTACTGTTTGCGCTGGTGATTATCGTAGCGACCGTGATTTGGGCTACTGCTTGCTTTGGCTTCGTACTCCTACCTTATCGCCAGCGTTATTGGATGGTCACGCGCTGGAATGTATTCATCATTCTCGCTGCACGCACTATCTGTGGCATACGATGGGAAGTTAAAGGGCTAGAACATCTTCCGAATGCTCCGGTCATCCTGCTGTCCAAACATCAGTCTGCATGGGAAACGATTTTTTACTGCTGGCTAATGCCACGCCCGCTGATTTTTGTATTTAAAAAATCGCTGCTCTACATTCCTTTTTTTGGTTGGGGATTAGGCATGCTGCGCATGATTGCGATTGATCGTAGTAAAGGTCGCGATGCGATGTCGCAAGTGATTACTACCGGAAGAAAACGATTAGATGACGGCCAATGGGTCATCATGTTTCCCGAAGGGACACGCACCGCTGTGGGTCAACAAGGTAAATACAAAGCCGGCGGAGCGATACTCGCGATTGGTACCGGTGTTCCTGTGGTCCCGATCGCCATGAATTCCGGCGATTGCTGGCCTCGCAATGCATTTATTAAAAAACCGGGACTAATCACGGTGTCGATTGGGGCTCCGATTGCTTCTGAAGGCATGAATTCAGCCGAATTAATAGCTAAAGCCGAAAATTGGATAGAATCTGAGATGCGCGCATTAAGTCCCGCTGCTTATTTGAATGAAAAGTCACTCTAAATTCGCTACCTCATGGCCATCAAGCAGTTTCTGAGAAAAAAACTAGCCGATCCGAATCAGCTCTCGCTGCTCGACGCTTTTTTTTCTGACGGCAGCCAAAACAGCACTGAATCTGCGCAGACAAATACTATTGCGCCCGATCCAGCGATACCACCGAATCATCGCAGGCTGCATTTTGGTACGCACTTTTTAGACTATCGTTTGTTGCGCTCACGCCGCCGCAGTGTCGGCTTTCTCATCGATGATGATGGACTGCGGGTGACAGCTCCTCAGTGGCTGACGATGATGGATATCGAAGCCGCTATCAGCGCCAAGCAAGCGTGGATTTTTAAAAAGATTAATGAACAGCGAGAGCGTTCAGTGCGTCGCCTGCGGCCCCCAATGGAATGGCGCGATGGCGCTAAGCTTCCTTATCTGGGATCTGATATTACGCTTCGCATTGCTTTTAACGGTACGGTCGGTGCACGATTTGATGAAGACCAACGCGAGCTACACATCAGCCTACCTGGTTCGGCCACTGAGCAACAACTCAAAGATCGAGTTCAGGGTTGGTTGCAGAGCGAAGCCA
>CANGFL010000282.1 GCA_947453015.1 Oxalobacteraceae bacterium
TCACCCAAGCGGTGATATAGCGCATCAATTAATGATTCACGACGCTGCTGATTGTCTAGCAAATCATCTTGCAAATAGGGATTACGTCGTACGACCCAAATATCGCCCAACACTTCGTACATCATCCGCGCAGAACGACCGGTCTGACGAGAAGCACGCAAACTCGCTAATAATTCCCAGGCAGATTCACCTAGCAAGCGAATGACGATTTCGCGATCAGAAAAAGACGTGTAGTTGTAGGGAATTTCACGCAGACGCGCGCTGGGGTTACCTTGCGGTGCGTTATTCAGTAAAGCAGGTATGTGCGCTGGGGCATTCATTGAGAGCTTGTAGACGACGTGTCAAACATGCATTCTAACGTACTGCATTGCACAAGGCGTGGCGTTAAGCCCTTGCTTTTGCAAGGCTTTAGCTATCCCATGAAGGTGCTTACACCCATTGACCCAATCGTTGCCAAATACCGTCAGGCACGCTTAACAACAAGCCCGTGAAGGTGAGGTAACGCAGCAATTTTCCTATCGCCATGAAAAACAGACTCTGGATAAAGGACATTTTTAGCCAACCCGCGAGTACGCACAGAGGGTCGCCAATCACCGGTAACCAAGACAACAGCAAAGTTTTGGGGCCAAATCGCTGTAGCCAGCCAAACCAGCGGGTCTGTTTTTCCTCTGCAAAAGCACGCTTAGCGCCATAACCCATCATGTAGCTAATTGCGCCGCCGACGGTATTACCTGCCGTAGCCACGAGTACCGCGGGCCAAAAAAGCTCGGGATTCATCTTCACCACCGCAAATACCGCCGGTTCTGAGCCCATCGGCAGCAGTGTGGCCGAGAGCAAACTAATAATGAAGAGAGTGGGTAATCCAACTGAGGGTAATGACAACACACTCAGAACCGCAGCAATCAGGGAGGCGAGCATGTCAGAGCCAAAGTGAAGATTCAGCAAACTATCCCGCGCCTAAGGACAATCTGCAAAGGGAGCCTGAGAAGGCGAATCGCTCAATTATAATGACGCACTATGAGCATTGACTACTTAAAGAAGATTCTGACCTCGCGAGTCTATGACTTGGCAGTCGAAACACCGCTGGAGTTTGCACCGGGTTTGTCCGAGCGCATGGGTAATCGCATTTATTTCAAACGCGAGGACATGCAAAGCGTTTTCAGCTTCAAGCTGCGCGGGGCATATAACAAGATGGCGCAGCTATCTAGCGCGCAACTTAAACGCGGTGTGATCTGTGCATCCGCGGGAAATCATGCGCAAGGGGTGGCGCTCTCAGCAAGCCACTTGGGATGTCGCGCATTGATTGTTATGCCGGTAACTACCCCCGCGGTAAAAATCGATGCTGTACGTGCACGCGGCGGCGAAGTGGTTTTGCATGGCGAATCCTATTCAGATGCGTATCAACACGCGCTGACATTAGAAAAAAAACTGAAACTCACTTTCGTACATCCGTTTGATGATCCCGATGTCATCGCGGGTCAGGGCACGATAGGTATGGAGATATTGCGCCAGCATCCGGGATCGGTGCATGCGGTATTTGTGGCAGTCGGTGGTGGTGGCCTCATAGGTGGCGTGGGCGCTTACATAAAACTCGTGCGCCCCGATATAAAAATCATCGGTGTGCAAACAACTGACTCCGATGCGATGGCGCGCTCACTACACTCTGGACGTCGAGTCACGCTGACTGATGTGGGCCTGTTTTCGGATGGAACCGCGGTCAAGCAAGTCGGCGAAGAAACCTTCCGACTCGCAAAAAAATATGTCGACGAAATGATTTTGGTGGATACCGATGCGGTATGCGCTGCCATTAAAGATGTGTTTACCGAAACGCGCAGTATTTTAGAACCAGCGGGTGCACTCGCTGTGGCTGGCGCGAAAGCCTATGTCGAACGCATGTCGACTCAAAAAACACCTTTACGCGATGAAACGCTGGTGGCTATTGCCTGCGGTGCCAACATGAATTTTGATCGACTACGCTTCGTCGCAGAGCGCGCTGAAGTGGGTGAAGCGCATGAGGCAGTGTTCGCGGTCACAATACCTGAAGAACGCGGTAGTTTTCGTCGCTTTTGTCATTTAGTCGGCGCGCGCTCTATTACAGAATTTAATTACCGCATCAATGATGAAAAGCTCGCTCATGTATTTGTTGGCTTACAAGTCGCCAATCGAGCGGAACCACCGAAGATAGCTCGCCAGTTTGAAAAGCAAGGATTCAAAACGATTGATCTCACCCATGATGAACTGGCAAAACTACACATCCGACATTTAGTCGGTGGTAAAAGCGCGCTGGCTTCAGGTGAATTGCTGTACCGTTTTGAATTCCCTGAACGGCCGGGTGCGCTCATGCGATTTTTAGATAGCCTGGCACCGAGTTGGAACATTAGCTTGTTTCATTATCGTAGTCAGGGTGGTGATGTTGGGCGCGTGTTAGTGGGTCTTCAAGTACCCAAAGCAGAGATGAAGGCGTTTCGTGATTTCCTAGCCAACATTGGCTTTCGGTCATGGGACGAAAGTCAGAATCCTGCTTACCAGCTATTCCTGTAAGCTGCCTGCTACTTTTTACTGCTGCTGACATTCATGGATCACTCTGCGCCGGCCTCCGGTTCACCCCTAGGTAAAAGTACCGCCTATGTGAACGAGTACAACCCGCATTTGCTATTTCCTATACCCCGCGCTGAAAAGCGCGCCGAATTGGGCATCACGGACTCGCCGCCTTTTTTCGGTATGGATGTCTGGACTGCTTACGAAATCTCTTGGCTTAATCTGCGTGGTAAACCTCAGGTAGCGATTGCCACCTTGCTCGTACCCGCCGACTCGCCCAATATCGTCGAATCTAAATCGCTCAAGCTCTACCTGAATTCCTTCAATCAATCTCGTATTGCTGGACAAGAAGCATTACTAGAATTGCTCAGCACTGACCTGTCTTCTGCCTTTGGTGCTCCAATTCAAATTAAGCTCACACTGAGTGGCGATTTCGCTCAACTAAAAATGGCTGAACTTGATGGCCACTTAATCGATCGCCTTGATATTGAAGTTGATACTTACTCACCCGACAAAAGCTTGTTACGGTCAGATAAAGCGTCTCCCCCTGTAGAAGAAAAGCTGGTGTCACACTTACTCAAATCGAATTGCCCAGTCACGAATCAACCGGATTGGGCCAGTATTCAAATTCAGTATGTTGGGCCCGCCATTGATCAAGAGGGTTTATTAAAATACCTGATTGGATTTCGTTTACACCAAGGCTTTCACGAGCACTGCGTTGAACAAATTTTTATGGACTTACTGAAAGAATGCAGCCCGTCGAAACTATTGGTGCTGGCTCGTTACACACGGCGTGGTGGGATTGACATCAACCCGTGGCGTAGTAATTTTTCACTTTCAAAA
>CANGFL010000283.1 GCA_947453015.1 Oxalobacteraceae bacterium
CCCAGCCGCGCGTCAAACTGACATTACCTCCAACGTTTGCCCGCTACTTACTCGTTCCTCGCTTGGCATCCTTTGTAGAGCAGCATCCTGATATCGCGGTTGAAATTTATTTGTCGGTTCCGCTGTACGATTTGGCGCTTGCTGAAAGTGATCTTGAGGTACGTTTTGGCCCGGGTAAATATCCTAATCTACAGTGCGAAAAATTATTTTCAGAGCCAACTTTTGCTGTTGCAAGTCCTGAGTACTTGAAAAAAGTCGAACCCATTACGACGCCTGAAGATTTGCAGAATGTCACCTTGCTTCGTTCAGCGCTCGAACCTTGGCAGCCTTGGTTTGAGGCAGCTGGCCTAGATTGGGCTGAGCCATCCACCGGTTTGCGGGTTGATGATCTAGGCTTGTTGCTTGAAATGGTGAAGCATGGTCATGGTGTGGGTTTATCGCGTGAACATTTTGCGCGCGAGATGCTCGCGCGCGGTGAAATTGTTCGCTTGTTTGATATGAAAACAGCGACACCTCCCCATGCGTATTATTTGGTGTATGAAAAACAAGTGACCGAGCGTCCCGAAGTCGTCACCTTTTTGGAATGGATGCAAGAAACCTTCCGAAATCCCTGATTTATCGTCAGCGATTCAGAAGATTTATTGCCGATTTAAGCGATCCCGTTCAAGCAGTAAAAACTTTCATCAGTTCCTCTCAAGCTTTTCAGCGGAAATCCTGTCAAATCTCGGGCTTCATCAGCGCGCTTTCGTTACACTAGCGACATAGCTATCACGCGCCGCTGTTAGCACGTGCCTTCGTGTGTCCACAGGATGTTTTATGAACGCTCCCACTGAACTCGCTTTTTCTTTATCGCGCCAGCGCGAAGTCGTATCCGCATTACGTGCGGTGCTGCCTGAGGCATCCGTGCTGTTTAATGAAGAAGATACGCGACCGTATGAATGCGATGGACTATCTGCTTATCGTCAACTACCCATGGTGGTGGTGTTGCCCGAGGATGAAGCCCAAGTCGTCGCTGTGTTGAAAGTGTGTAATCGTTTAAAAGTACAAATCGTGCCGCGCGGCGCGGGCACGGGTTTATCGGGTGGCGCGACGCCGATTGCTGATGGTGTGGTGTTGTCAACGGCACGACTCAATCGTATCGTTAAGGTTGATGCCTATGCGCGTACTGCGGTAGTGCAGCCCGGCGTGCGTAATCTGGCGATTTCCGAAGCAGTAAGCGTGCATGGCTTGTACTACGCTCCCGATCCTTCATCGCAAATCGCTTGCTCTATCGGTGGCAATGTCGCTGAAAATTCGGGTGGCGTGCATTGCTTGAAATACGGACTGACCGTGCATAACGTGCTGCGCGTTCGCATGGTAACGATAGAAGGCGATGTGGTTGAACTAGGTAACGAAGCACTCGACGCGCCCGGCCTTGATTTGCTCGCAGTGTTTATCGGTTCTGAAGGCATGCTGGGTGTAGTCACCGAAGTCACCGTCAAGCTGGTGCCTAAGCCACAGGCAGCACGAGTCATTATGGCTTCATTCGATGATGTGGTTAAAGGCGGTAATGCGGTGGCGAATGTTATTGCAGCGGGCATCATTCCAGCAGGTTTGGAGATGATGGATAAAACCAGTTCGCGCATGGTTGAGCCATTTGTAAAAGCCGGTTATGACACCGACGCGGAAGCGATTCTTTTGTGCGAGTCCGATGGCACGCCAGAAGAGGTTGAAGAAGAAATCGCCCATATGACTGAGGTATTGAAATCGTCGGGTGCTACCGCGATTGCCGTGTCGCGCGACGAAGCAGAGCGTATGCGGTTTTGGTCCGGTCGTAAAAATGCTTTCCCAGCTGCTGGGCGTATCTCGCCAGATTACTACTGTATGGATGGCACCATACCGCGCAAGCATTTAGCCAAAGTATTGTTAGGTATCGCCGACATGGAAAAAGTCTATGGCTTGCGCTGTGCGAATGTGTTTCATGCGGGCGATGGCAATCTCCATCCGCTAATTCTTTTTGATGCCAATATGCCAGGCGAATTTGATCGCGCTGAAAAATTTGGTGCAGCGATTCTGGAGCTGTGCGTTGAAGTCGGTGGCACGATTACCGGTGAACACGGAGTCGGTATAGAAAAAATTAATTCTATGTGCGTGCAGTTTTCACCTGAAGAACGTGAAGCGTTTTTTGGTGTGAAGCGTTCCTTTGATGCCGCGTTTTTGTTGAATCCCGATAAAGCGATTCCCACTCTGCATCGCTGTGCTGAGTACGGCAAGATGCATGTACGTTCGGGTCAAATGAAATTTTCTGACTTGCCGCGCTTCTGATTATCTAAAAAAATAAAAATGGATCAGACACTACAGGCTTTTAAAGAGCAGATTATTTCTGCTAGCGCCGCTAAAACTCCTTTGCGTATTCGCGGTAATGGCACCAAAGATTGGTATGGCCAATCGTTTGAAGGCGAGTTACTCGATACACGCGCCTACAGCGGGATTGTTTCCTACGATCCTACCGAGTTAGTCATCACAGCACGCGCCGGCACCACCCTGCGTGAAATCGGTAAAGCGCTCTCGGAACAAAAACAAATGTTAGCGTTCGAGCCTATGCGCTTTGATGGCTTAGCAACGTTGGGTGGCATAGTCGCTGCTGGTTTGTCTGGGCCGCGCAGACAAGCAGTCGGCTCAGTCAGAGATTTTGTGCTGGGCACCGTGTTGATGGATGGTCGTGGTGATGTGCTGAATTTCGGTGGCCAAGTTATGAAGAACGTCGCGGGCTACGATGTGTCACGTTTATTGACCGGATCGCTAGGCACGCTCGGGCTGTTGTTAGAAATTTCTATTAAAGTGCTACCGCGCCCAACGGCGCAACATACGCTGCAATTCGAACTGTCAGAAACAGAAGCGCTCAAACAATTAAATGTATGGGGCGGGCAGCCATTACCGATTTCCGGTTCGTGCTGGCATCAAGGGCGATTGACTGTGCGTTTATCTGGTGCTCGCGCTGCCGTCGATGCTGCTATCACCAGCATGGGTGGCGAGACAGTGAGTGAAGCCGAATCGTTTTGGGATGCGGTGCGCGAACAGACCCATGAATTTTTCAATGACACTACTCGTGGATTGTGGCGTTTGTCGTTGCCTACCGTGGCACCCGCATTGACACTACAAGGCGAGCAACTCATTGAATGGGGTGGTGCACAGCGTTGGTTAAAGACTGATGCAGATGCTACAACCATACGCGCTGCCGCAGAAAAAGCCGGTGGTCATGCGACCTTGTTTAAAGGCGGCGATAAATCGGTGGGAGTGTTTCATCCATTGCAGCCTGCCATTGCGCGCATTCATCACAATCTAAAAAACACCTTTGATCCGGCCGGTATCTTTAATCCAGGCCGCATGTATAC